>NZ_JBFRRH010000040.1:0-25993 GCF_041472995.1 Vibrio sp. 10N.261.46.A3
TCCATTGGGCTTCACACCCCATTTAAAAGTAGAGCATGAGAGTGCGGTGTACGCGCGTATTGCAGCCGTCAATGGCGTAGGGATGAGCCACACACCAGAGTGTGCATGGGCAAGTGATGCCAACCCTGTGTTGGAGAAAGGCAACTACTTATTCTTTACTCGATTTCAGTCTTATTCCAAGCAAGGCAAGCGAGGCGTTGTGAAAGACCGCGAAGCGGAATTACACCGCTCTCAATTGTCGCTGATGGATTTGGCGAAAGGCGAAGCCGACCAAGGCGCTATTCGTATGAAAATAGAGAGTAACCACGCGCTAAGTTCGGTGCTTCGAGATTTGGAACGCATGAGTGAAGATGATGACAAGTACGGTGATTGGCTCTCTTTTGTGGTGGTCTTTGATGAAGATTGGCGCAAGGTCAAATCGCTTACTAAGCGCATGAAGTCGGTGCTCGATAATTCAGATTTTCATTTGCTGTGGGAAAAAGCCGGTTTGTTGGATGCGTATGAGCTATTACTGCTGGGGTCGAACAAAAAAAGTGTGCGCTCTAGTGTGATCAATAGCAGTCAGGCGGGGGCGTTGTCATTGTTCTTTCGTAGCCATGAAGGGTTTCCGACGTGGTATCGAAATGACAAGCCAGAAGAAGCGTTGTACGTCTTTGAGAGTGATGATGGGGTGCCTTTTCATTATACGCCATTTGTCGGTGACAAATGTTTGGTGATTGGTGTCGGTCCGACTCGAAGTGGTAAAACCTTTCTCAAGCAATGCGTCTCAAACCACTTTTTAAAGCTGGGTGGTATGTATTGCGCCATGGATATCGATGCGGGCAGTGAGCCCTTAGCGCGTTTCTTTAAAGACGATGCGTCGCTGTTTTGCCTGAAAGACACGCAGCAATCTCAAGGTTTTAACCCTTTCTTCATGAGTGACGGTAAAGGCGATGATGGGTTTGTGCGTCATATGCTAGAGCTGGTTCGTTTGATGTTGTTAATGAACGACGCGAAAGAATTACAAACGCTCACCGCAACAGAGCAAGCGGAATTGGAAGACGCCATTGTTCATGTGATGGCGCAAGAAGGCGAGCTTCGCTCGTTTTCTTCGATGCTGGGTAAATGCAAGCCGTCACTTAACAGCAAGCTGAAAAACTTCAAGCGCGGTGGGATTTACGGCAACTTGTTTGACAACAAAGTGGATTCCATTGGGGTATTGGACAAGCCTTATTCGGTGTACAACACCGAAGGGGTCAAAGATACCCCCGCCTTAGCGCAATTGGTGAATACGGAGATATTCTTTCGCAGTGTTCGATTGTTTGAGAACCCTAAGTACCGTACTCGCGCGAAATTCTTTGAGGTGGATGAAGCGCAATACGTTTTATCACAAAAAGGCGCGGCTGAGTTTGTGATTGCCAAAGCGCGAACGTGGTTTAAGCATGGTGGCGGAATGGGGTTTTGGACACAGTCACCGAAACATTACGCCTCCCTGTCTGAATGGGGCACGTTAATGAGTGCCGCCACGACCTTCATTTTTATGGCCGATGCCGAAATGAAACGAGAAGATTATCTTCAAGCTTTTCCGTTTTTAACCGAGGCGGAATTGGATGTGATTGGTACGCTCAAACCCAAACAACAAGCGTTCATCAAGCAGCCCGACGCAGGCATTGCCAAAGTCATTAATCTTCATGTTGAGCCAGAGCAGTATGTAGTGGCGACGTCTCGCCCTCATGAAGCGGCATTGGCGGGGCGTATTTTCAGTGAAGAGTCCGATGTCGATGTCGCCGTCGATAGGATTGTGGCTGAACTGAATATTACGCCTTAAGTGTGATATCTACTTTATTAATTGAGTGAATGTGTTGTTACGTCTTTTGTTTTTGTTATGTTATGGGCGTTATTGATTAATAAGGAAAAATAACCATGTCTGATGTACGAAATATCACTAATGTTGACAATCGATTTGGCTGTTCTTTTGAAGCTAATCTATACAATCAAGAGTCTGCTATTGAGACCTTTCCTATTGAACCAGACGTCGCAAGAGTGCCCGCAGGAACCGATCAGGCAACAGGCGGTATGTGGACACCTTGGTGCGACTCACAGCAAGACTTAGATGAAGGTCATTATGTACAAGTTACGTTTACTCAGCATGGTCACGCAGATATCGTAAATTATTTGATTCAGCACGGTGCAGATGTGTATGTCATCGACAGCAGCAAGCAGTTTGCAAATAAGAAAGTGATTGCAGGAGATGCTGCTAGTGGAAAAGGTAATTACAAACTCGAAATTCACGAGTCCAACGGAATGCCTTATATGGTGTTTAATAAGTACTAATTCTACATTTCTGTATTAATAAGAAGCGACCATTGGTCGCTTTTTTTGTCCCCCGAACATCTTCCCATCTCTTCTTACAGTGAATAATATGATGAATAGAACATTATTAGCCCTCATAATTTCGGGTACTTTATTCTCCTCTATGCCTTCTCAAGCCTCGGGATTTCCCACTTTCGATGCCGCCAACCTTTTGCAATCCATCAGTGAATACGAGCAACTGATTAATGAGTACGAACAAATCCTGCAACAAACAGGGCTTAATACGCAGCAATTACTGGTTGCGATAGACGAATACCAACAAATGCTTCGAGAGTACAACGTCTTGCTCAACCAAGTCTCTCAGCTTGAAGATAAAATTGACCGTCGTGACTATGAGGCCATTGCGCGTCAAGTCAATCGAGCCTATGAGCAGCGAGCGGGAGAAGAACCTGTCTATAACTCCTCTCATATGAGTAATCGTTATGGCGCATTGCCTGAAAGGAATGATTCTTATCAGCACGTTGAATCTACATTAGGCGCTGTGCCGTCCAGTTATCAGCGTAGTTACCAATTAGCGGCAGATAGTCACATTCAAGGCGAAGAGGCGCAGCAATTTGCCACCCGTAATGCTCAAATCAAAACCAACCAAGACGCGCTGGATGCGACGCGGTTGACGCTGGGTAATGAAACGGAACTCGCCACCTTGCAGCTTTTGGTGGAGCAAAACCAAGTGTTGATTGACCAGTTAGATCTGCAAAATGATATGACGCTTTCATCGTACTCCAGCTCTAATCAAATGGAACATCGAACGTCTGCGGCCATTTATCAAGCGGAGCAAGCGCAAATTCAACGGATAGAAGAAACCAAAGCACAAGGTGTGGTGGAAGATACGAGGCCAATTCGATGAGTGCAGATACCGTTTTCCGGCAAACCTTTTTGGCGGACGTGACACAGTTCATCACCCAAGTGATGAGTGACCCTGTGATTGAGCAAGCTTCTTTTGGCTTGCTCATTTTTTTGTGCGTCATTTTGTATTTCCAAGAAGTCGCTCGATTCATGTTGTTTGGTTTTGACCCTGAAAAGATAGCTCAATCCACGCTCATGGTGCTGATTGTCTTGTCTGCTTACCCTTTTTACAGCTCAGCCTTTGATGTGCTTTTTGAAGGCTTTGATGACTTAGGTTTGCGACTTTTGGAGCTCGGAATAGGGTCAAGAGACCCGATGTTTTTGTTTAAGTGGGTCAGTTACGCCTTGGCTGGGATGTACGGCGAAGAGGTGTCACTTTGGGATATGAGCCTTGGGGATGTGATGATTTACTTTTTGTGGATTGGCATCAGTTTTTTGTTGGTATTGGCCATGTACTTTATTGGCGCATGGGCGGTCTGGAGTCTGCTGCTGGCTAAAATTTTGGGTGTCTTCTTTTTCCCTATGTTGGTTCATCCCGCGACTCGAAGCCTGTTTGATGGTTGGATGCGGTTCACGTTCGGAAGTTTGTTACTACTCGTTGTTGTAAGGGCTGCCGGCGTTTTAGCTGCGATTGCGATTAAAGCGCAGTTTACGGCGTCGGGCGTTTTGCAGTGTCCAAGTGGTCTAGTGGCCCAATGCACAGAGCTCGGTGGTCGTGAAGGTGTGCATGGCGCTAATGATTATATGGATCTGCTTGTCACCATGATTTTAGCGGTGGCGATAGTCGTGTCCAGTATGGGGTTAACGTCATCCATAGCAGGAAGCGTTTCATCACCGAGCGCTGCCGTAGGGAGAGGGGTGAAGGGCTTGACCGACAAGGTGGCAAGCAAAGCGGCGAGCTCAAAGATTCTCATGAAATTCCTCACAAAAGGAGCGGCTTAAATGGAACCTATTCTTATGGAGCCTATGGCGCCAGAGAGGCGCGAAGATAAGCCTATGTTACGCACTGAGCGTAACCGTTGGTTTGTGGCGGTATTGGCACTGTGCGGTGTGATGGCACTGCTTTTGATGTTGTTGTGGTTTGCGTTTGTCAAAGCGCAGAACAACAAAGAGGTGGTCTATGTGAAATTAGAGCCTAACGGTGGGTGGTCGATGGTCGATTATCAACCCGAAGATGCGCAGCTTTTCTACAAGACCACGATTGATGCCCTGTTGCAGCGATTTGCTTTATCTCGTTACGCGGTCACGCCTGAAACCATTGAAACCGATTGGGGCGAAGCCAGTGTGTTCATGTCGCCAGAGTTGAATGACCAGTTTTTGAGTCCGCAAGGGTTTAATGCGCTCGATAAAATCGAGGCATTAAGAAAAAACGGTCAGCGAGCGGTCATCACGATTGAGCGTGGGGTTGAGCATTACGATCAAGTGGTGTGGAAAGAGGGAGAGGCTTCTACGTCCGTGGTGCGCAGTAATATTTACTTAACTCGACACATTAAAGGGAATGGGCGTCAGCCTAAACCTGAGCATTTGGTGTTGAATGTGCAATGGCGATTGGCGGATAAATCGGAATTGGCTCAGCGCAGCATGGCGTCACTTCGATTAAACCCACTCGGGCTCACTATTTTGTCTTACCAATTAACCAAGGAGCGACGTCGTGAATAAAGCTTTGTTGGGCGTGTGTTTGATGGGGGTGTCATTCTCGACACTCGCGGCCACCTGTCAGCCTCTTTATCATGAATCGGGGGAAATCATCCCCATCTCATCCGCGCTCTATTTAGGGGGGCGAGTACAATTGCCTTCCAACTTAATTGCAAAACCGACGGTTTCCAATCCCCACTTGTGGGATGTGGACGGGTTGGAGGGCACTAACCAAATTCTCATTAAACCGAACAGTGCGTTGCCAGAGGGACAAAGCACCATGATTTTTGCCTTCACCGAAGACGGGCAAGTGTTTGATATTTTGGCGACTCGAACCAAAACGAAACACAATCAAGCGTGTGTATTGGTGAGTGATGACTCGCCTCTGATGTCCAAAGAGCAAAAAGCGAAGATATCGGCGTTCATGACGCAAAAGCAAGAAGCGGCCATGCCTGATAGATCTCGTCAAACCATTGCTCGGTTAAGAAAAGAGTTGGCGGCGACCACGAAAGAAGCCAAAGAGACGCAAGCCAAAGCCGTGGTGGAAGCCCTGCGTAAATATCGTTACCGAATTTACACGCGTTATGTCTGGGATGATGGCGATCAATTCATTGGTCGAGACGCCATTTCGGATGTCTACGATGACGGCCAGTTTACGTATTTACGTTTATCAAACCCCAATCGTGGGATTTTGAGTGTAGAGACGGAGATTGGCGGTAAAGCGGCCATCGCCCCGACCAAGTACGATGATGCGTACGGTATTTACAAAATTACCGGTATTTATCCGCATTTTCGATTGCGCATCGATGACGTGACGGTTGAGGTGCAGCGTACCGATAATGTCACTCGCTCGAACATTTAAGGGGACGTAATGGGCAATCCATTAAAAGGTTTGACGAAGAAAAATCAGATAGGGGTACTTTGTTTTTGCTTAGGCATTCTTGTAGTTGTGGTGGTTGTGGCCATCTTTAATAAAGATAAGCCGGCGGAGTCACTGGCGGAACCCACCACGGTTGAGACCGTGCCCGTATCGGTAGAGCCCACGAACCTTGGTGAGTTGGTAACGGCTCGTGACCAAGCAAAAGATTCAACGGAAGCGCTCACCAATCAACGCCCAGACCCAAAGCCTCATATTGAGGTGCCGGTACTCAGCGTGATTGACCAAGAGCGAGAGAAAATCAAGCTCGCGGAGTTTCGGCGGGCAAAAATGGCCTCGATGAGTGTCTGGGGGCAAAGCCCAAGAGCCCCGAGCGTCAGCTCTGCCCCGCTGCGCGTTCCTGCCGATGAACACACGCCCGACCACCTCTTATCCAGTGAAGCTCAGCGGTTGGACATCAGTCGCAAACTCAGCAAGCTCAATGAGCTGAAAGCCAAAATTAAAGCGGGTAATTATTCAGCGGGAGATCAAGCACCTGAAACTCAGGCGGTGGCGAGATTAGAGTCCAGTTTTTCGGCGCCGCCAGACACCATTGTAGGGTTCACGCAAGAGAATGCGTATAACGCCTCAACGCAAGGGTTGGAAAAGCTGCCGATTGGGACGGTGATACCCGCTGTGACGGTCATGAAGGCGAACAGCGACCGTGCGGGCACGTTTAAAGCGGTGGTGTCTCAGTCGGTGTTTGATGTGACCGAGCAATATATCCTCATCCCGAAAGGGTCAGAGGTCATCATTAAGTCGGTCAAGATGAGCACCACCAATGAGGCGATAAATGCCGTGTTGGGCATGAGTGTTCCGTGGATTATTTTGCCGGACGGTAAAAAAATCGACACCTCCAAATCCTCGGGTATGGACAGAGAGGGCATGGCGGGCATCAGCGATCAAGTTGACCACCATTGGATTGAACAATTCATGGGGGTGGCGGCGTATGCGCTTGTGGCAGACAACACCAGCTACGACGGCACCGGTGATTCTGACGGGTCGTATCAAGGGGAAGTGTCTCAAGGTCTGCGCGATCAAGTTGCCCCTCACGCTCAAAAGTACCTACAACTGGTGCCGACCACCACCATTCGCGCCGGACAAAGCATGAACATCATGATTGAAAGTGATATCTACCTTGCGCCTTGGCGCAATCTTTACGAGGACTATCTGTGAAAAAAATGACCGTGAGCGCCTTACTCGCAGGGAGCCTTTTGGCTCCCTGTGTGTTTTCTGCGCCTCTAACGGACGTTGACACCTTACAAGTGTCAGCCCGAACCTTATTCCCACCTGAAATGAAAACGGTGGAGGAAGCTGCGCAATGGCTTCTGGATCCGCTGGGGTATCACATAGTGACGGACTATCCCGCCCCGAAAAGTGCGAAAGCGATCTTAGCGCATCCCATTCCTACGGCGGCCAGAATGCACCGAACTATGCCCGTGACTCACGCGTTGCAATTGCTCATTGGGCAAGGCAACACGCTCATTGTAGATCGAGAGCACAAACTCATCACGTTCAGTAAAGGAGTCATCTTATGAGTCGTTATTTCCCCGCGTTAGGGGTTGTGGTGGTACTTGGACTGGCCGGTTGTGCGAGCGAGCCCGCCTATCAAGGGCAAGGGGAAGCGTTTCGCCTTGCCAGTATTAACCTCATTGAACGCGATCTGTCTTTGATTTCGCCCGCTGACGTGGCCTTAACCACCGCGTCGCACCCCGTAAAGCGGGGAGAGGTGGTGCCTCTTACAACGTTTGCGGTGAAAAAAGGAGAAAGTGGCGAGAGAACGTTGCGTCGTTGGTTTAAGTCGCAGGGTGCCCAAGAGATCGCATGGTCGATGAGTGCGGAGTACCAAGCGCTTCTGAATGAACCAAGCACCGCCCGTCAACATTTTGAGGGCAGCCTGAAAAAAGTCATTGATGAGTTTACGGCTGAGCGGGGCGTGACGTTGCATTACCTTGAGGCGGAGTATCAAGGCCGTCGAGTCGTCGGGGTGTATGACTTTGACGGACAGGCGCGACTCACGCGTGTGTCTGGCTCTTCTCTGAAACAAGTCATCGGGCATGTTGTGACCAATTACGGTTTTGAGTGGAAATCGGGAGAGGGGAACGATCGAAGCTGGGTGTCCCCGAAAGATTATCAGTTCAGTGCGGACTATTACTTGCTGACGCCAAGGGACGATATTGAAGGGGCGCTGACCTCGGTGTTAGAGGGGTATCCCGTCAACGCCCGCATTGTCGATTCCACCAATCAAGTGTTTGTGGAAGGAGAGTATTAGATGCGAGCTTTGAAAACAGCGCTGTGCAGTGCGATCTTAACGGTGATGGTGGGGTGTACTTCTCAAGCGTATGACGACAATGAGATCTACAACGCCAACATTCAGCAAGAAATAGCAGAAAAAACCACGTATGAGACGCGCGATAAAGTCGTGCGAACCCAAAAACCGCCTCAGTTTTTTGAGCCGATAGAATCGGCACCTCAATACCCGTGGCTCGATGAGGTGGTGACCGCCTCCGCCAGTGAGTTGCCCTTATCGGTGGTGTTGGAAGAAATCATGGCGGGGGTGAACGTTCCCCTCTACTTTTCGGAAAACACCGATCCTAATGCCATGGTGTCGCTGAACTTTTCGAGCTCGCGCGAGCATGTGCTGAATGCGCTGTCTCGGAATGTGGGTTACGGCATTGCCGTGCGAGATGGGCGACTGGAAATTTCCAGTGAAGTGACCCAAACCTTCTTTTTGAATATGCCGAGCGGCGCCATGAATGGGCAGCTCGGATCTCAAGGGGGCGGCGGTGAAGAGGGGGAGGTGAGCATTGAGGGACAGTTCATCAATGTGGTGTATGACGAAGTGGAGGTGGCCGCAGAAATTCGAGACGCGATCATCAATATTCTGGGTGAAGATGAAGACGACCGCGTCGGCTCTGTCACGGCCTCCATCAACATGAGCACGGTGACGGTCACAACCAGTCCTGATCGTATGGTGCAGGTTGAGCGATTGATTGAACACTACCGCGCTGAATTATCTAAGCAGGTCTTGTTGGATATGCGTGTGGTCGAGTTTCGCTCGAACTTAGGTACGGAGCGAGGAGTGGATTGGAATCTGGCTTACGAGTCAGGCGACGGCGTGTTGCAGTTCTTTGTGCCTGGCACCAATACTGTGTCTCAAGAGGCTGGGTATGGCTTTGCGTTTCAAGGTACCGGCAAGTGGTCAGGCACCGAAGCGCTGATTAAAGTGCTGGAGAAGCAAGGCAGCGTGTCAACGGAAACGCCAATCACCGCCATTTTACTCAACAACCAACCCGCTCGTATCACGCAACAAACCATCGTGCCTTACGTGTATGAAACCAGCTCAGACAGCGATGAGGGGGTCGTCAGTACCAGTGTCACTCGCCGCGAAGAAGTGGAAGGGGTGGACTTCATGGCCGTGGCGAATGTGCAAGCGGATCATGTGTATTTACGCATGTCGGGGCAATTGCAAAAAATCGCCTCGCAAGAAACCAAAGCGGTTGGGGATGTGGATTTGGGTTTCTTAACCAAATCCAAAGCCGAAATCACGGTGCCGAACAAGCTTCGATATGGGCAAACCTACGTCGTGGCGTCCGTCAAGCAAAGCTCACGCACCAATGAAAAGTCAGAAAGTTTTTGGACGACGTTTTTTGGTGGCACCGGCAGCAGCAATACCACCGTTGAAACCTTGGTGCTTCTGACGCCAAGGCAAGTGCAATAAGGACGAATTATGCAGATAGCCAAACGGCAGTATTGCCCAACGGTTAAATCCCTCAAAACCCACCAAAAGGCGCACTCAGCGCCTTTTGAGCGTTTAGAGCACAGTGAAGAAGGCACGGTTCGCTATTACTCGGATTCGCCGGCTTTTGCTTTAGGAGAAGCGGTGCTATCGGCGCTGAGCGTTGAGGGAGAGTCGTTACCTCGGGTTGTGGCACTCGTGCCTCATCCGCACGATGAAGCAACGTGGAGTGGCATTGAGTTGCTCGATGGGCGAGTCAACAAAGAGGTCACGGGCACGTTAACCGACTTTGCGCGGGACTTGGCGTATGAATGCCACCATGCCACGCGAGTGCTTGTGATGGGAGAAGAGGCACCAGAGGTGCCTTTTTTCAAAGACAAGCAAGTGTTGGTGCCGATGCTGACAAGCGAGCAACAACAGGCTTTTTCGCTGTCGCCGGTCAAACGCCCGCCCTATAAGACCATATTGTGTGTCATGGGTCTGATTTCAATATTGGGGGGCGTGGGGACTTATGCGTTGAAGCCGAAGCCTTCCCCGCCGATTCAGCCGACGGTCAAGGCGGTAACACTTTCCCCTCAAGCGAAATTTGAGGCAAATTTTCCGAATCAATATTTGGTGTCGGATGCCATTGAACAGATGTTGGTCGGGATGGTGAATACGCAAATGATGCCAGAGCCCATCACGGCAAGCGGTGCGACGTGGGCAGACGGTCTCGTGACCGTGCCACTGACAGGGAAAGTAACCCCGAAAATAGCGAGGTATTGGCGGGAGTTAAATCCGAACAAAGCCCCTTATTGGCACCATGGCGAAGTGACCGTCGGTGATGATGGCAAACCGAAAGCCGCCGACGACACGATAGAGCGTCCGACGCGTCATGCTGGGGAGTTTGAGCGCTATGACCTGACGGAATTTTCAGAAGATCTGCTGTTTTATCTGATGTTACTCGATGTGCCTAAGCCCGATGTGGTGAGCTCAAAAATAGGAGAGCTCACCCTAGTGACACTGAGTTTCACTGTATCCGGTGAGGCAGGGAAATTACTGCTTTTAGGGGATGTGTTAGATCAGCCTTTTATTACCCTAAATGCGTTGGAAATGGAATGGACGAGTGATGCCGATATGACCGCAACCCTCTCTCTCACTATGGTAGGAGTAATCAATGAGTGACAAGAATACGCTCGATGCGTCGAGCGAAACGCCACCTGAGCAAGGCGCAGAGCCGAAAAAAGACAATCGAAAAAAGACGGTTATGTCTGTCGGGCTCCTTATCGCAGGGGCTCTGGGAGTGGGGTATAGCTACTACCCAACGAGCCAACCCAAGCCAGCGCCAGTGAGTCAAGAAGAGCAGGTGATGTTTGATGCGCCTGTGGAGGCGGCATTCACTGAGGCGGAAAGGGATATTGAGCTCACCTTGGTGAACGATCCCTCACCTGAAGAGGTGCAAGCAATTGACCCCGACCCTATATCGACGGTCAGTCCCCCTTCCAAGCCTTCGGTGGATAAAGACTCAATACGCGCTTTGGATGGACTGAAAGTACGTTATTTCAGCCACCAAAACACCAAAGTGCAAACCGCAAAATTGGAAGAGGCGGAGGCGGTGCAAGCTTATCGATCTCACGTAATGCCTGCCCCCGTCATAGTGGCTCCCCCTCCCGTAGAGGATGTGGACGCCGTGGCGCGTCATCAATATCAACAAATGCAACTCAAGAGCGTCATTTTAACGCCGAACACGACAAGGGCGTGGATGGAATACCAAGGGCGTTTAATTCCTGTTGAGCAAGGCGCGTGGATTGACGACTTAAAGATTCACCGCATCGAGAAAGGCTCGGTCTTACTGATGAGTAAATCAGGGCGGGAGCTCACCTTGTACGTGCCGAAAGTGGTCACGCCTACGCCTCAACCAGAAGGGGATCTTTTAAATGCCCCACGCTCATGACTTGCTCATCACCGATGGCTTAAAGTCGATCTACTATCAATATGGCGATGCGGTGCTGCTGTCTGATGGGGTGATCTTGACGTCGAATTTTGACAGTGAAGCCATCAACGCCATTCAATCTTTGGTTAAGAAAACCCCCGATGTATCGGTCGAAGTGAGGTCGGTACGTCACTGTGAAGTGCCGCAACTGAAACACTTACTGAAAGGGATCACCGAACACGCCTCGTCCGATAAAAGCGAGCTGATGCAAACCGAAACAGCCACACGCGCCCGTCAAATCTTTGAGCTGTCAACCCAGCAAGGGGCGTCAGACATTCACATTGAATTGTTTGAAGCGCAAACTCGATTTGAGGCGCGTATCGATGGTCGCATGAGTCCGCTTCTCTCGCCGATTAACGAGCGTGAGTACGGTGAGCTGTTGATTGGTTACTTGTTTAATGAGCTGGCCGAAGACAAAGACGATGACTTCTACCTCAATCGCCCGAATAACGGACGCGTGAGTTTGATGCTCGACACCCCAGAGGGGCGTCGTGTGACGCACTGGCGTTTGAGTTACATTCCCGCCAAAGGAAAAGGGGGGCAATGCACGCTGCGTTGGACGAACAAGCAGACTCATATCCCCGAGCTTGACACGCTTGGTTGGAGTCAGGGGCAGACGCGCATTATGCGCGACTTCATGGCCTCTCCATCGGGAATTTGTCTGATTGCGGGTCAAACTTCATCGGGTAAATCGACGGTCATTGCCAGTGCGCTCAATGAAATGAAGCGGCAAGGCCGCTCCATTAACACGCTGGAAGACCCTGTTGAGTTTGATTTAGGTGTGATTCAAACCTCGGTGCCCAAAGAAATGGGGGCGGACGGCTTTTTCGAGTACAGCAAACTGTTACTGCGTCACGATATTGATATCGAAATGCACGGTGAGGTGCGCGATAAGAATGGAGCGATGAGTGTGTGCCGAAAGGGAGAAACAGGACAAATCATGTTCTCGACGCTGCACACCTCTAGCGCCCTTGGTATCGCGCACACGCTGAATGAACAAATGGGGGTGCCCACCGCCCTTATTGCCGCCCCCAACTTAATGAAGTTGTGGATCTATCAAACACTCGTGCGCACCTTGTGCCCCCATTGTAGCCAGTCTTTCAAAAAATCGATCCTCACTGACTCTCAGCGTCAGCAATACAAAGCATGGCGCCAGAAAAGGGGGGAAGGACAGGATTTATCGAGAGTGAGATTCAAAAACCCTCATGGCTGTGAGCATTGCCATCAAGGAGAGAAAGGACGTACGGCGCTCATTGAAATGATTGTGCTTGATGATGAAGATCGCGCGTTTATTCTCGACCGAAATTATTTGGGATGGCGTGAGGCGTTAAGAGCCAAAGGCTTTCAAAGTGTGGTCGATCATGCCAACCACAAGATAGCCAAAGGGGAAGTTGACCTGTTTACGGCCGCCTCGTCGGTCAATGACATGCTGCCAAAAGACAGTCACACCGTTTACCACACGATTTGGGAGGAGCCCAACCATGAAAAAACTGCCGAATAAGCAGCAAATCCGATTACTGGAAAGCATCAGCCGCCTCAGTGAGGCGGGGATACATCAAAAAGGCATTGTCATGCAGCTTGCAAAATATGGGGGTAAGACGCTCAAGCCGGTTGCCTTGCACTGCCAAGACGCCTTGGCGCAAGGCAAAAACTTAACGGATGGCCTTGCTCCCTTTGTGAGTGAGGGGGCGATATTGGCCCTTCGAGCGGCCGACAACAGCGGGCATTTTTCACAAGGTGTTAAAGAGGCGATCAAGGTGGTCACTCTTGGGGAAGCCAGTGCGTCTTTGATGATAAAAGCCTTTGCGAAACCATTAGCCGGCGTGGTCGGGATGTTGTTTGCCAGTGCGCTCATCAGCCATTTCATGTTTGATTTGCTGGCAGCGCAATACCCAAGAGCGCAATGGGGCATGATGAGCACATTAGCGGAGAGTTTTGGGCGTTTTTGGTGGAACAACGGCCTCTTGCTGGCGCTGTTCACCACTGTGCTCTTGGTGGGCGTCGGTATTTCATTGCGACGATGGACGGGGCAAGCTCGCGCCCAAGTCGATGGCTTTCCTATCTACAAGCAATATCGACAAATCCAAAGCACCAACTTATTAACCTCTATCGCTAACCAACTCAGTGCCGGTGTTGGGATTCGAGAGGCGTTGGATGTGGTTCAGTCTTCGGCGTCGCCTTACTTGCAATCGCATATTCACGTTATGCGCGATCGTATCCGACAAGGTAAGACCAACGTTGGATTGGTGTTTGATACGGGGCTCTTGCTCAATGAAGAGTTGGATTCGCTCAAATTGTTGGGTGAGTCTACCGATGCCGCTATCACGCTTGGAAAATCCGCCATGATGCACGAGCGTTCATTAACCCAAGAAATGGCGCTCATCAACAGCGTGGCCACCGTCACCTTCAAACTCCTGTTAGTGAGCGTCATGACCCTGATGTTAACAGGGGGGCTGTTTCTCATTTTTGGAATGGCCACGTCTTCATTTTAATTTTTTAAAAAAAGGAGCTTTTGTGAAAAAGCCAAACAGACATACCGATATTCAACCGACTCATTTTATGCGCAACAAGCAGCGAGGGGCGGCCATCATGGATAACCTCATTGCTGTGGGGTTTGTGGCGCTCGGCTTGATTTTCATCATGGGGCAAGTCCCAAACATGCAGTACCAGTGGAACAAAATTCAATTTCAAACTCAAACGTCTGAAATTGTTCGCAGTGTGGGGGCGTGGAAAAAAGCCAGACCCAATTACGATGGCATCACCCTCACTAAGGTCTGCGACGATGGCGAATTGTCAGACAGTATCTGTGGCACCAGTAATGACGGCAAAGCCACCAACCCGTTTGGTGGCGATTGGAGTGTGACGGTCAACAGTGGCTCAAAAGGCTTGTATGACGTCACTGGCACGTTACCGTCTGACCCAGACCGAGTTGTGAGCCTGTCAAACACGATGGCTCCGGCGACTCGTGAAGGGTGCATCGAAGCATCAGGCTGCTCAACTATCTCAACCACGGGCAATTCCATCACCATGACCTATTAAGGTCATTCAATCTCAGCGAGGGATGAGTACGCTCAGTCTCTCGCTGTCACTCTCTTTAATGGGGGCGATGGTGATTGGGGTGGTGCTGCCCGTTCAGCGAGTCTATCAAGACCAGCAACGCGCCGTCAGCGTTCAAGATGCTGTGACACATTTAAAAGCAGAGGGGGTGGCTTTCTACCACCACCGCGTGTTAACCAGCCGATGCTTACCCCAAACCACCTTGTCGAACGCCGATATCACTCAACCCGCCAGTGATGGATTGGCGAGTTATCAAGTGAGCTATCGACAAGATTCACAGCCGAACACCCAACCTAGAGACATTGTCGTTGAGGTGACGCTTGATGCGTCTTTGAGCCTTGACTCCTTTTCTTATTATTTATCCCCAGATGAAACCCTTCCCCCTTCGACGTTGCGCTTCTATGAACCGATCATAATCGAGCAGCCGGATTGGTCGGGGTGGAATCGTAATACGGGGTGTTTTGAGTATTCATTATGAACAACCGAAAAAAACAAGGCGGCTTTGTGGCCGCCATTTCCATGCTGTTGGTGCTGGGTATCGCCGGCTTTGCGGTGATGGAGTTCAACAAGCAGTTGACGATGTATCGCATCAAAAACGACGTGAACTCGTTCTATAACCGCATTCTTTACCTTGAGCAGCAAATTCATGCGTATGCCACGACGCAATACCAAAAAGGACACGGGATTAATACCCATTCTTTGTACCCCATAACGCTTTCAGATCTAGAAGGGGACTTTATCCCCGAATGTTCTAAAGCTGACAGTCAAGCGGGTAAGTGTTGGCGTTATGACGAAACGCCGTGGGGCGAGGTTCAAGGTTATCAGAGGGTCGGAGTGCCAGTTGGTGCTGCTTACCCAGATTTTTATCGCGCAGAGCTGACTATTCCGCTTCAAGACACTGGACTGGAGAGCTACCACCTAGAGCGTAACATCACGCTGCAAATGTTCAGTCAATTGCCGAACGTGGTATTTGATGAGCCGAACAACACCATCATTCTGAGGATTGAGCGACCGGATAAAGCGTTTGCGTATGACGGGTTGGTAAAACGCAGCGGTGATGATTCAACGCTGTTAGGTGATTGGGATATCGGTGGCTTGTTTGCGCTCGTCAATGCCAAAGATTACTCCATTTCCGGTGTGGACAATCGCGGTATTAACCAGCAGATATCCGTCGCGCGTGGTCTCACTCAGAGGCAGTACGCCAAACACAATGAAATTGTTGATAAACCGACCTGTCCGTCTGGGTTGAATCCTGAAATCTGGTTGTCTATTGCCAGAACGAATATTGACCAAAAATACACCCTGACAGGCTCTACCGTCCCCTCCTACTCTGATGCGGGAACAGGATGGAAGGTGTCTGTGCAGCAACGTGTTGTTGAAAATGCAACGGGGAAGTCAGAGTGGAATTATGACGCCACCCTGCTGGCGCTTACTGGCTGCCAATAGGCAGCATCTAAGACAATGGAGATAAAAATGAAGAAAACAATATTGCTTTCGTTGCTGGGCGCACTTTCTGCGTCAGCTTCGGCAAAGGTGACGTACGCAGATGTTGAGGCCAGCATGGCTTTAGAAGATCAGCGCCGCCCACCCCACGCGAACGATCTTGACCCTGTGGGGGCAGGTGAGCTTCCTACAGGTAGCAGCAGCGATGGGGAATGGGTGGCGATTTACAAAGGCAACACGCAGGGGCGGATTGATTTCGATGGTGGGGCATACAGCGCGGTGTTTGTGAAGAGCAGCAAAGGGGAATCAAAGGTATTTGCCTCGTATTCCGAGTTTAAGACGCAAGTGTACGCATCTGACCATAATAATGTGTCGTTTCACAGTGACGCAGATTGCTCCGCGCTTGTGGGCTATGGTTTTGCAACTGGGTGTCGAGATACTTCTCATGGGCAGTCTGCAAATGTGCATCTCTATGAAGTTTGGGGGCTAAAAAACTAATAACTATCGATCATAAACACCGTTTTTTTAGACGGAAAGATCATATCTAAAACCCAATATAATCAAAGAGATTGATGTATAATGGCGTCAATCTCTTTTGATAATTATGTTTGGATTGATATGAAAAAAACACTGCTTACCCTGTTGATTTGTGCCTCTTCTCCATCGGCTTTCGCTGTCGTCAATGGTGCCTCTCTCGATTGGTCTGAACACAACAATACGGCGTATCTTGAGACAGGAACGAATCCCGATCTTTACTGTACTGGCACCTTGGTTGGCGGTCGTTTCATTGTGACCGCCGCACACTGTGTGGATGATTCTTTTGAGGGGCAACATCAAGAGGAAGTTGATACCATCAACACCTATTATGGTCTATCAAAACAAGCCAGTATCGAGATGCACCCAGACTGGGAAGATGAGGCACACAACTGCCTTGATGGTCGTAGCCAATATTGTAACGACATCGCTTTCTTACATGCAGATGAAGCCCTGCCTTACGATAGCATCCAATATTTCATTGAGACCAACCCTTACACGGCCACTCATTTTTCAGATCCTGATATGGATACCATGACCATTGCAGGGTTTGGTGGTACGCCTTATGAGCTGAATCAAGCCGACTTTACCACCAGTGCATACAATTTGATGTACGGTGAAGAAAAACTGGAAGCGAATATGGTGAATAGCTCCCACACCACTGGCGGGGATTCTGGTTCGGCATGGATAAACAGCTCAAATGAAATCATCGCCATCCATAGGGGAAGCGCTGAGTGTGGCCCTGATAATAGCTGTCGCAGAACCTACGGCACCAACATTGATTACGTTCGCCCGTTCATTTTGGAAGCTGTTAATGGTTGGCACTACCCAACTGTGGTCAGAACGTCAGGTGGGCAAGCGACCATTACCTTGCAGTCTCTACATCAGACCTCTCCAACACTTGCAGATAGACAAGCCGATATCACATCTGACCATCTTGATGCAGTTAACAGCACCTGTTTAACAAAAATGACAATGCAGCCTTTTGAAAAATGTACGGTTGTCATTGATGGTTTGACGGATGGTGAGCTATCTACTGTGTATTTAGGGGGGAGTGATAGAGACGGGTTCTCTCAGGAAATTCAATTAAATGCTTCAATGCCTACTCCTGAAATGAATGATGGAAGCGACCAACCGGTCATCTCTGGCTCATCAAGCGGCGGCTCTATTGGCTTTCTGTCTCTATTCGGTTTAGGTTTGTTGGGACGACTGCGTAAAAAGGAAGGCTAATGGCGTATAATATTGATGAGCCGGTAGTTCTTGAAATGTTGGTGGGTAATGATTGGCGTGTGATACGAACTCACTACCGAGCAGCGCTTCGCCTCTTGAGGAAGACACCCCATCGTGGATATTTGATATACGGCGAGTATGAACATTGGGATGGCACACCTCGCCGCACAAGGCGGTGAGGGCTATTTCAGGATTTGCAGGACTAGGGTGGCACAAATACCCACAAGGGATGTCACCAATAGCCAATTCATGCGGTCGAATTTCTTATCAAACTTGCTTTCAAGCTTGTCTATCTTATCATCAAGCTTATCCATTCTTTCATCTACTTGCTTGAATCGCTCGCTCACCTCTTGCTTCACACCATCAATTTGATGATTGAGCCTGCCTTCAAGTGCATTAAGTTCTTCTCGTGTCGCATTATGTTGCGCTTGGTCGAACAGCAGTTTAAGTAGGTCTTTTTGAGTAATATTGTCTGATGAATGATTGTCCATTGCCTTTCTCATTATTGGTCAGCCTTTCCTATACTGTATCACAAACCACTGACGCTTTCGCTTCGCTCTATTGTCGGCTTGACTTTGCCCCAACAAGCAAGCTTATTGCTGTCAAACTCAACCTCAGGATGGAACAAAATGAGCGCCGTTATCTACCTATTGTTTCTCACTCTCTTTTTAAAATGGCTTGGTCATATTCACCATCAACCCTCACCTTGGATAAATGCGATCCGACTGGTGAAGAGCCTAGCCGTCATGGTCGTTATGACGGGGTATTTAATGCTTATCGAGGCGTCGGCATTAGCGTGGTTTATCACTCTCCCTTTCGTGGGCGTGGTTGGGTTTTGTCACAGTGTCACGATAAGGCCTTATGAATTGACCCACCTCACACTGACGCCCGCCCTAAAAAATGGCACTTACCATGTCCATTTAAAAAGCGTTCTTCAGCCTTTTACAAGAGATGCGTATCGAGACCTAGCCTTGCTGGTTGATTTGCTTCCTGAGTATCAAGGGAAAACACTTTTACTCACTTCGCCACTGCTGGCCAAGAATGGGGATTTTAGGGGAATTGAAACACTCTCGACCCTGCCCGCTTCAATAGAGAAGCGAACTTTGTCTTACTGGCGCTCTCCACTGGTTTTTCTAGTGCTCTGTTACTACAAGTACCTGAGACGAGTACCAATACTGCGCACCGCAGATTTAACGACACAGTACCAATTGCGATTAACTTTACGCTCTTAATGAAAGTGGATGGGATAGGGAAATAAGCGCAGCATTTTCTTATCCCATCTGCTTTGCAGGTAGGGCGAAGCCCGTAGGACGGCATAGAGTCCGAATCTTTTGTCTTTTGAGTCTGGGCGAGATATGATTTGTGCCTACTTATCACGACGCTTAACTCATGAATCGCACACCCCCTAGCATTGGATACAAACGACTGCTCACTGGCTATCAAGTTAGAATCAGATCCGCAAAGAGCCTACACGATTTATTGGGGCGGTATCGATTTGGTGGACGACACCACCAAAGCAAGTTATCCATAAAAGTTAAGGATGGTGTTTTGACGAAGCACGGTTACGTCACTGACAACCAGTCCAGTGACAAATGAAAGAGCCCACTCTCTCTCCTTCAATACAGTCCTTGAAGAAAGCGAACTTAAATCGGTTCATGTTTCGTCACGAGACTCGCATACAGCAATCAAGCAGCCTTGAAGAACTCGCTAGTCGCAAGCGATTTGGTATGTCAAATCACAGGGGAAGATTGAGCTACAAAGTTAAAAATGGCTTTTTAGTTGAGATTCAATATCGGCATGTCAATCCAAAGAAAAAGCAAAGTAAGGCTGAGTAGGCCGCCTATTCATTTTCTGAGTTCATAGTCCTGAAATGTGATGGCTTAACTCGCCTTGCTTTGCCCCTCTACCTTTGCCTTCTTGTGAAGTCGCAGGGAAATAACATCGTTTTCCGCCCCGACCACTTCGATGGTGTAGGTATCTTGGCTATTGATGTGGTGGATGAGCGCCTCAAGCCGTTGAGTTTTAACGGTAATACCCAATGGCTTGATTTGATTGTTCTGCTCATCAAACCCGTCTTCGATATCGGATTGGTTCATATAGAGAATATCCTCCTCAATGGCGGTTTCAGGTTGGGTTAATTGAGACGACAGATTCAACGCTTCATAGAGGTGATTGAACAACACGTACAGCGTATCCGCATCCGTTAGCTTGGCTTTGTATTCCAGATTCAGTCGATTAATTTCATGCAGCCTTGCTTCTAGGTTGCCCTTTGGGTTTCGCCCAATGGCCAGCATGGTTTTTATCTCTTTTTTCAGGGTACTGTAAACCGCCTTTTTCTGCTGTCCTTTAATGAACTTCACTAAGATTTCATTACGCCTCTTAATGGGCGTGTACCCCTTGTTTCCCTGAATGTGAAAATACAGCGCAAACAAAGCATGAGTCACCAGACGCGTGGTGGCTTGATAGTGTTTAAGATTTTTACTCATGACGACCTAGAATAATGATTAAGCTGACCAGTTTACCAAAGACGGCGCCGTTAGGCTCCGCAATCCTAATCTTGACGTGCCTTATTTTCTCTTCTTTGTCTTACGCGGAGGGTCGCAGCTATTCGGGGTGGCAATCCAAAGGGTGGGAGGTGTCTGGCGCCCCTTCACCCCTTCATGGCTGTCTTCGATATTGCGATCTTATTGAAGCGGCCAGCCGAAGGCATGGCGTATCACCGAAACTCATTGTCGCCGTCATCACTCAAGAGAGCCGATTTAAGCCCGACGCTGTCAGCCCCAAAGGGGCGAAAGGCTTAATGCAGTTGATGCCAGTGAACTATCAAGGCATTGACCCTTTTCAGCCCAAATTGAACATTGAGCGTGGCACACGCTTACTGGCTCGATTGCTGGAAAAGTATCAAGACACAGCACTGGCGCTTGCGGCTTATAACGCAGGAGAGGGTAATGTTAAGAAGTACAAAGGCATACCGCCTTTCAAAGAGACTCAGAACTACGTGCGTCGAGTGATGGCGCATTACAACCAAATGACGGGATAAAAAAAGCCCTCAGAGGAGAGGGCTGTAGCAAATATCATCCATGATGATTGTCTACCAACTTGGGGTAGATTCTTAGTGAGATGAATACTGCCACATTCGCATTCACGAGGCGACGTTTAATCTCACCTAAGCGCCTCACGCTACGATTTAAGCATGAAATCTTCAAGGTTGATGATGGTGCCATTAGTAAAGGAGATTTGTTTCATGCCTTTACTGCTGGCTTTAACAAAGTAGGTATTCAGCCACTTGTCTTCATTAAGTAAGGCAAAGGTGCAATGAACGCTGACTCCTTCCAAGTGAAATACATCGGTTTCAATCGTATCAATCAGGCTGTCTACATGGCGACAGATGTGTGTTTGTGTCATACGTCATTCCCTTTTTTTGAGTTGGTTTCTTACCGACCATTCTATCGACTATCGTTATCAATAAGGAAGTAATATTAATGATGAACAACACAAGACGAGTCATCCTACTCTCGTTGCTATCAGGTGCACTTTCAAGTGCACCTGCTCTGGCTTACAGCGATGCCGAGTGTGGCATTTGGATGTGTATTCCGACAGGCTTCCACGCGAGTGGGTGCGGTGAAGCTAAGGACGCTTTTAAAGACCGAGTGAAACATTTAAAATCACCCTTACCCAGCTTTCTAGGGTGCATGGTGGACTCAGGCACTGAGTCCAGTCAGGCGAGTGAAATCACATCAAGAGAAGGTCGAGCGGCTTATTCCCCGCGCTATGAAGAGTGCGTGAGTTGGGGGCATTCATTTAAAGGCGACAAAGTGTGCAGCGTTTGGAGGCCAGTCCCATCAAAGTTGTATAAGAACCAATCTTGCGTGACGTCACGCGAGACTTCCCGCACAACGCCAACAAAATGCACCGCGACGTATGACTACACTGAGATGTGGATGGATGGCCAGAGGTATGGTGAGCCTTACTTTTATAATCGCAATGGCGACACCATAACGGCGGATGTGGTTATTGAACATTAAGGCATCGACACGTTGTTATCGAGTTATCCACCGAAACGGTGGGTAAGCCCAAAAACCCGAACAAAATCAAACGGTCAATGCACTCAATTGCATCATTTCATTCTCATATCAAAGTCGGGGTAGTGTTGCCTTACCCACACTTGCTGCTCATTCATTCGATACATAGATACGCCTTGAAGTAATTTTACAATGACGTTTTTTCCTTTGATGAAGACGATGTAGCCATGCACCTCATCTTTCACGCCGTTAGGGTAGGTAACAACGCCACTGACGATTGCGCCCATTCGGCTGGATGAGACGCCGCCTTTTGCCAGCACGACAATGGCATTTTCAGACAGTACCGTGACGCGTCGGCTTCGCCCTTTAATCGTAATGATGGGACAGCTCTCTTCTGGGAACTGCATTTTAAAATACCGTTGACCTTCACTTTTCATTCTCATACATCCTTTTATTAGAGGTCATCATTTTGACAACGGACAACACTCGCCTCTCATTCATCACCACGATATTTGGTGATGTACCCTCAGACAAAGAATACGAATGGCGTTGGGTAGAGGAGCACTTCGCGCCGCTCAAGCCCCTGTATGAAGATGCCACAACGACAGAAATCTTCGTAGACCGTTTTGATGCTATCTCAGTTGAGCAAGACGGCAAAATAACCCGTACCGACATTCAATTTGAGTCTAATCAATCATTTCAGGACTTCATTGTTCAGCTTAGCACAGCGTTAAACCAGACCTTAACGCGAGACTCTCCAATATTAGATGCACGTCTACCAGATTGTTCTCGCGTGTGTGCCACACTTCCCGAAGTGACGCCCAAAGGAGCGGCGATGACGCTTCGTATCGCCCCGAAAGAAACCTTAACGGCTGAACAGTTGGTTGAGTTTGGGGCAATGAGCCAACCGATGTTGGATTACTTAACCAATGCCATTAAGCAGGGTAAGAACATCATCACATCGGGCAATACGGGGAGTGGAAAGACCACATTGTTGCGAGCGTTAGCTCGCTACATCCCTAACGATGAAGTCGTGATTACTTGCGAAGACACGCAAGAGTTGGAGTTTGATTGGCTGCCTCATCATCGCGCTTTGGAGTGTCCAAAGCGAGAGAGCAGTGACATCACGATGCGGACATTGATAGAAACGGCGCTGCGTCTTCGGCCTGACCGAATATTGGTGGGTGAGATACGTAAAGCGGATGCGGCTGATACGTTTCTACAGGCGATTAACACGGGTCACAGCGGTTGTATGACGACGCTTCACGCAAACAGTTGCCGAGATGCTCTTGCCCGATTGCAATACCTCATCGCCTCTCACGGCAACCTGAACTTTGACTTAGCTCGCCGCCAAATAACAGGCAATGTGGACATTTTCATCCACGCAAGCCGGCACAAATCTTACGGCCGTAAGGTCGTCGAGATTTGTGAGGTAGAGGGTGATGAATTGGTGAGTCAGTTTGTGTTTGATGGAATGTCTCACGTGAGTTTCAAGCACTGAAGCCACAGTTCAACTAACGATAAGCCTCCCGACTTCAAACACAGCGGCATTCCGATAATGCTCAACCTGACCGATTATCTCTGAGCTATCAATATCTATTCAGTTGCAACCATCGGTCTTGAATTTTTCTAGCAAGCAGGTGGCATCAATCACTTTGTGAGGAGCAATCCGTCCTTTCCTATGCACTATGCCTGCAAAAATTGAATGATTTCCGCATTCAACAAAGGCAACCTTCCAAGGCATAAGTAATACAACGGAATGATTATAATCTTGCACCCACTCGACCTTGTTATCAGAAAAGTAATTCAAATTTTCAAGATAGCGAGTCTTATTCCAAGGCCATGCAAAAACGACGTCATCAGAAAGATCAACCGTTACCCCCTCACTGGGCAATAGCTCGACTCTATCTAACATGTACTCCTCCATCACGGGATGAAACAGATCGCCGACAGTAAAAGGAGTGGCATTATTTTGTTCCAGGGCTCGTAAGCTCAAGCGCGATTGTTGTGGTCTACTTAATAATTTAATTAATGTCGGGAGCATTTCTGGCGTGGTCGTTTTCGCCACTTTAGCCTCCTCGATAATTTGATGAAACTTGCTGTTATTTTGAAGCAACATAGAACCTCCAAAGGCTAATAATATGAATATTTTAAATTTTCAAACACTCGCTCTAAATCTACTTCAAAAGTTAAAAGTCGTCTCTCCTGACCTGATCTCGAGTTCACACCTTGATTACCAGATACCTCTAGAAAAGCACCTTGATGAATACAGAGAGTTGCTTTTTGAGATAGAGCATCAAACCCAATTTTTCACAAAGATAGCGCCTCACTGGTCGAAGAATCATGCTTTACTGCATGATGATTTTCTTGAAAATCTTCTAGAAAAAAGAAGCAACACATCGCCAGTCCAACAGTATCGCACACGCCCTAAACCACAGTTTATACACACAAAGATAAGCGCAGCTTTTAACAACAAACCTCAACATTAGAGTCAATAGAAAGGAAAACCAAGATGAATAAAGAAGTATCAATCACAGAGCAACTGAGCACTATATTCAACAATAAAAAGCGGGTTCAGCAAACTTTTAAAACAACCAACCTTAGGGATTTAAAAGTGATCAATGAGAAGCTAGGAGCTTATATCGAGCAGCGCGAACAGACGGAATCACAAAAAATAGCCGCGCAAGAAGAAGCTAAAGTGATGCTAAAAAGCATCATGGAAAAGACGGGCTTGAGTCACGAAGAGGTTTCTCAGCTGATGAGTGAAGGTAAGCCCAAAAGCAAAAACGAAAATAAAAAGCGTTCAAAGAAAGTTCCTACCGAGACACAATCAGCGTATCAAGAAGCCAAAGTGAAACGCTATACATTTGGAGATGGTCGCACTTGGGACGGTACAGGAGAAGTTCCTCACGAGCTTCAAAGTTTACTTGATGAAGGTTTTGAACTGTCCGATTTCTCAGCTTCCTAAGTTAGTAGTTATAAACGTCAATCTTCGTTACATTTAAAGTTTAAGGATAACTTAGGAAATAGAAAGTGAAGAAAGACGATCTGATTAACGCACTAAAGGAGCTTGCATCAGGGATTAATCCATTAACTAATTGCGAATTAGTTGAAAGTTCAATAATGAAAAATTATGAGAGCATTCAGCTTATGGTGATGCTAATTCAAGAACTTGATGAGCTTCCTGAAAAAGTGAAAAGCTTTGAAGAGAAAAGCATTAAAAATCACATAGAAGGAAAACCAGACAGGCATCGATTCACTTGGACAGAAAATGAGAAAATAGAGTTAAGAGATGCTTTTTTACAAGATTTATCCCCAAAGACAATAGCTAAAGCCCATCAAAGAACGGTGGTAGCTGTAGTTAAACAACTATTATCTCAAGGTTTAATGGATCAAGATGAAGCTGATTCTTACCTCTAGCAATTCACACATCCCTTCATCTTCGCGTAACCGTTTAATGCCGACTTTCTGACTCTTTCAATCCCCTAGGATTGTTAAAGAAAGAAGAAAGTCAGACGCATTAAGAGGGCGCATAAAAAACCAAAGACAAGCCATTGAAAGAGAACGACGAAGTGGGTATTCGGGCATTCCATGCCCCCACGAAGGCGTTTGATTGAGATGGTGAAGGTGGCGGTTTTTGCTACGTGAAGAGTCTCAAGCTCCGCTTGAAGCGAATCCGTAGCCCTAGTTCAAAAATCATTCCCGCGCCCCCTTTAGGGGAAACGAGCGCCCCCTCTGCGGGGAGGCCATCAGGACTCGGGAATGGCTTTTTTTTGAATGCAAAGGCGTTCAGCCGGAGCACTTCAATCAAGGGAGTCCCGACCGCAGTTTGAAGCGGGGGAGCCGAGACAAAACGCCCAGCGTCCAGCGATTAAGGCGAGACCTTCCCAAGGTCGATTTTTGGCTTGGGGGCTTGCCCCCGAAAACCGTTGAGCAGGCGAGACCAAGCATCTTAGGTTAGTTGAAAAGGAGGAATTTGAGCAAGGGAGGAACGACCGGCCAAATGAGGACTATTTCACCTTCCTAAAGTGCTTGGTCGCGCGTAGCGCTACGGTTTTCGGCTTCTTTTGCTCTTAGATTAGAAAGTAAAGTTTGAGGACGTTCAGGACGAGGGCTTTATTTTCTAATCCATTGAAAAAACGAAGTTTTTGAGATGATTATCCCTTTAGGGATAACCCTTTGAGTTTTCGTTCAGAAAACGATTTAAGGGATATTTCCGATATATGAAACCGATATGTAAAACCGAT
>NZ_JBFRRH010000040.1:26723-46697 GCF_041472995.1 Vibrio sp. 10N.261.46.A3
ATCGGTTTTACATATCGGTTCTGCATATCGGTTTCACCAACAAACAGAGAAATAATATGTTAGATAGACTTGCCTATCATTTTTACGTTTTAGCGCTAGAGGTGCTCTCTACGCTGTATCTTTTCACTTACTCCTGGGCGGGAGTAATGAGCTTCTTTTCAGGGCTCATTCTCCCAACGCTACATTTTGATAAGCCCGAAAAAGAAGAAGATGACTCCCGACTTCGACGGGGGTTATTGGTGTTCAGTTTCATCCTTTTTATTTTTGGAACCCTTTCCGAAATCACTGTGCCTTGGCTGTTAAATACAGTACAAAGCATGGCAAGAATGACACCGCAATCTTTGTCATTTAAATCTTGGCATTGGGTTGTGTACGCCACTTTCTTTGCTGGTCTTGTTGCTCATATTGCACTTCGAAGAAAGCTCACACCAATACTCAATCAGCTCAAATTACACTTCACTAAAAAATCAAAAGCAGTGCGTGAAGAGCGTACCGACGTGCGCCGAGTCAAAGACTTATTACCGAGCACAGTAAAGTACAATCCTGAAGACTACATCAACTTAGATGAAGGCGTTTTTGTCGGTTTGGATGTCAACAAAAAAGCACAATACCTGCCTTTAGAAGACATCCAAAAACAACACATGGACATTCTTGGAACGACAGGGGCGGGTAAAGGTGTGGCTTCCAGTTTGATCTTGTATCAACTGATACAAGCAGGAGAAGGGGTCTTTGTTCTCGATCCAAAAAACGACGAATGGGCGCCTCATTTGTTACGCAAAGCGTGTGAAGATGCGGGCAAACCTTTCCACCTGATTAACCTCAATGAGCCGCAAGCGCAACTGGACTTGCTCGCCAATGCAACACCCGAACAAATTGAAGAGTTGTTGGTCGCTGGATTTGGTTTTGCAGAAAAAGGAGACGTCGCTGACTTCTACCGAATCGACGACCGAAAGGCCGCAAGAAAATCCCCTCAAAAAGCCACAGAAGAGGAAAGAAAAACCTTCAAAGGACTCTTCGAATCCGAACACGTACAGGGGTTGAAAGACACGGTAAAAGCGTTCTTTGGGAAAATGGAAGAGCTCTCAGAAGTGGCCTCCATCAACGCACCTGAAGGTCTCAACATGCAATCCATTTTTGATGAAGGTGGGTGTTGCTATGTGATCGGCTCTCTGCGTAATGCGAAGATCATCATGGCGCAAAAAATGATTTTGATCCGCTTGTTTCAACTCGCTGAAATGCGTGATCGCGTACAAGGCGCACCGAAACCCATTGCGATTTTCTTGGATGAATTGAAGTACCACATTTCCAAAGCGGCGATGGAAGGGTTGGGCGCCGCGCGAGACAAAGGCATTCACATGTTACTCGCTCACCAGTCGGTTGCCGACTTGCGAGATTGCCCCGCAGACCTTAACGGTGACGCTGTGGTGGGCGCCGTGGTTGAGAATACAAAGTTGAAACTGGTGTACAAAATACAAGACCCCGAAACGGCGGAATGGGTGGCAAAAATGTCCGGCACCATTTTGGTGGACGACGAAACACGAAGCATCGAAACGGACGCCGCCCTTGCCGAAGTGGTGGAGACAAGACGCACTGTCAAACTCGCTGAACGACACTTTGTTGATACCAACATGCTGCTCAATCTTCCGCCTTTTGTGAGTTACATATTCACCACAACAGACACCCCGAAGCCTTCATTAATATCACCCATCAAGGTGGATAAAAAGACATTGGAAAACTTTGAAGTAGCTCGCCAACGACAGAAGGCCGAAGAAAAGAAAAAACAAAAAACACCAGAAACTCAACCTCAAAAAACCACCGACACCTCCCTTTCAGAAAATCAAGAGGAGCCTCACGAGCCAGAAGCAAAAATTGAAAATCAGGAGATCGTGGCACCACAAGACAGCACCAGTAACGATGAAGAAGAGGTAGGTTTTGAGGTTTCGGGGAATGAAGAAGAGCCCAAAGCAACACCACAAGAAGCCACAGTGAACACCAATGACAACACCCCAAAAAACACAAAAACGCTATCAAACAGTGCCTCTGACGCTGACCAAGAAGACAGACTCAGCACACTAAAATTTTAAAGGAAATACACATGCACGAATTACAATTCAAATCCCTTATTCGTTTATGGGACAAATCAATTGAACAATCATCAACACACAAATCGTTGGCTTATGATGGACAATTTGCCATTAAATCGCTGTTCTCTATTGAAGCATTTTCTACCAACCCCAAAGTCGCCAATCCACTGTATTGCCGAGAGGCTCTTGGGATATTTTTAGACGACATTCGTCAAGTTCGCTCCCACATCACATCAACCCACAAACAACAAAAAGCCTCATGGGGTGATATCACGCTCGTGCCTTTTAAAGCAGAGAAGCATCGCCTTGCCATGACAATTAATGATCGTCATCTCTGCCGCAGTACAGGGTTGTTATTGAAAACTTTTGACACAGCCAATAACTATCTTTTGGATTTGCATCGAGCACAACACAATGAAGAGCTGTCAGATGCCGAGTTTTTAGAAAGCAGAAATGCGCTACTCAAAACGATGTCGGATTTACTTCATAAGGTGGCGACCAAAAGCCGCATCTTTCATGTGGAACGAAAAAAACTAGAGACAAATTCATGAACCACCTTCCTCACGTAAATGAAGCTAGGGTAAGAGCGAGAGAAAAAGAAATGATTGTTCTGCGCTTTCTTCATCAAGAAATATATACAGACTTTGAAAACATAAGAATGTTATTGCGCCTAACAAAAGGAACAATATCAAAGCTACTTAAAAGAATGGTCGGTAATAAATTGCTTGAAAAGCACACTCTTACTCTTGATACCGGTGACGTGTCGCTTTGGGGGATCACAGATGAGGGCATTCATGCTGTAGGGGATAATGATCACGCTCCATTACATTGCTTTCACCCTAGCCGCATAAGCTTAGTGACCCTCAATCACACTCTGATGAATCAGCGGGTTTATATTGCGCTCAAGCATCTCAAATGGACAGAATGGATTAACGCCGACCGCAAAGTGTTTAAACAGAAATTTCCAGTGCCACATCGTCCTGATGCAATTGTTCGCACTCCCAAAGGGACTATCACAGCGATTGAAACTGAACTCACGCTCAAAACACCACTTCGTTATCGAGCGATCATGAAAAGCCACATTCAAGCCAAAGAGAAAGGCTTTTGGAAGCACGTAATTTATGTGGTGCGGGATGCAGAATACAAAAAAATGCTCAAACGACGGTTCGACCACATCCAATACATTCAATTTGATGAGTCGCGTCACCCATTTGAAAAGTATCGCAAAATGGTGTCGATTTTCACTTTAGACGAAGTCAGCAAACTGACTCAGAACTGATCCTCCATCAAGAATAGATAGGAGGATGCTCTTCTATCTCAACGTAAATATCGGATAAGCGCTCTTGCTTTTTCTTGCCCCCTTTCTTTCTTCGCGTTGCTTCAATAGGCGAGGAGAGTTCGTGCGTAATAGCCACCTCATGCTCATGCGCCATCTCAAGAAAATGAGCGCTGCTCATCGCTTGTTTTCGCAAGCGATTAATCTCATCCAACCGTGCTTTCAATGAATCCATAACCACCTCTTCATATCGCCACTTTCTTTAAATATAGGTGGCTTTAGTGGCCGTGGCAAAGTTCGGCTGAACATCCAAGACTCTCAATCATTAGGACACAAATCATGCGCGTCTTCATCGCAGAAAAACCCTCACTCGCTACCGCTATCTTTAAAGGCTTAGGCGGCAACCCAACCACTGATAAAAAAGCCGGCTACTACGAAAAAGGGAGTGACATTGTCACTTGGTGTTTCGGGCACTTGCTGTCTCTTAAAG
This sequence comes from Vibrio sp. 10N.261.46.A3, assembly GCF_041472995.1. Classification (NCBI taxonomy): domain Bacteria; kingdom Pseudomonadati; phylum Pseudomonadota; class Gammaproteobacteria; order Vibrionales; family Vibrionaceae; genus Vibrio; species Vibrio sp. 10N.261.46.A3. The sequence continues at coordinate 30,574 of NZ_JBFRRH010000040.1, forward strand.
ACCCAGAAGACTATGACGTCACTCTCAAGCGCTGGACGCTGGATAGCCTACCGATTCAAACCCGATTTCCTCCTCAATACAAACCTCGTCCAGACTCAAAAAAACAACTCGATACGGTGATTGGTTTCATCAAGAAAGCCGACAGAATCGTTCATGCGGGCGACCCCGACCCAGAAGGGTGCTTGTTGATTGATGAAATTCTCGACCATGTGGGGAATACAAAGCCCGTAGAGCGCCTATTAATCGCAGACTTGAATGATAAGCCTGTAAAAAAAGCGTTAGCCAACATGCAGCCTAACGCCAATTTTCGCCCTCAAACCAACAAGGCATTGGCACGTTCAATTGCTGACCAATCCTTTGGTTATAACCTCACTCGCTCTTATACCTTAAAGGCAAGAGAGAAAGGCTTTGAAAGCGTGTTAAACATAGGCCGCGTGATCAGCTCTCTCATTGGCATGGTGAACCAACGAACTCTCGCCAACCAAAACCATACCCTAAGCCAGTATTATGAGCTGTGGGGGACGTTTGGTGTTGAAGGCCACAAAATCAAAGGTAAGCTTCAACCTGATGACAACCTTGAGTCGGATGAGAAAGGACGGCTCACCGATAAACAACAACTCGAAGTCATCAAAGAAGCCGAATTAGGCGAGAAGGGCACGATTCAAAACGTCGAAACCAAAGAAGAAAAACGCCAGCCGCCCATGCCGTTTAACTTGTCCAAGCTCCAAATCACAGCCTCAAAAAAATGGGGCTACAAACCGAAAGAAACGCTCGATATCGTTCAAAAGCTGTATGAAACCCACAAGCTATTAACGTACCCACGAAGTGACAATCAATACTTGTCGGATTCACACCTTGAAAATGCGTCAGATATTCTCAACGCCATCAAGAAAACCATGCCGAGCCTTGCGAGCGATATTGAGCAAACTCAACCCACCTCGACGCACAAGGCTTTTAATGCCTCAAAAATTGAAGCGCATCACGCCATTATACCGACAGAAAAAAGTGGGGAAGGCGTCACTCTGACCGATAAAGAGAAGAACATTTACGAACTGGTGTCAAAGCACTTCATTGGTCTGTTTTTCCCTGAATCGGTACGAGAGAAAACCACCGTACACGTCAGTTGTTGCTTAGGTCGCCTTTACCGCGCAACACAGACCTCTGTCCTCTCTCAAGGGTGGGAACGCTTGTTTAAGGGCGAAGAGAGTACAGACGCTAAGAACGAGAGCGTCGGGGATTTGAGCGCACTAACTCAAGGGCAACAAGGGGCGTGTGAGCATACCGAGCTGTTGACTAAAGAGACTCAACCGCCCAAATATTTTGATGATGCCGGCTTGCTTAAAGCCATGACCGAAGCGGCTAAATTTGTGCAAGATCCGGTGTTGCGAAAGCAGCTTGAGGCCAAAGACAAAAACACCAAAGGTGAAAATGGCTCCATTGGCACCGAAGCCACTCGAAGTGGTCACATCGAAAAGCTGGGCAGCCTCAAACACCTTATCCGTGTAGGTAAAGAAAAGAGTTACAAGAACCCCGTGTACAAAACCACCGAAGCTGGACAAGAGTTTTGTGCTTTACTGCCCCCAGAAATCATCATGCCGGACATTTCCGCGATTTGGGAAGGGGATTTGGACAAAATCGGGAAAGGCCAGCACAGCGTCGCTGAGTTCGTTAAAACCGTGGATGCGTACATTCAAGACCGCGTGAAGCAGGTAAAAGCAGAAGGGGTTCCGATCACAATCAAAGACGGCGTCACCTGCCCAAGCTGCAAAAGTGGGCTTTTACTGAAAAGAAAGGGGAAAAATGGCGTATTTCATGCCTGTAATCGTTATCCTGATTGCAAAACCACATTCCCTGATGATAATGGGAAACCAAACTTAACCCCGAAACCTAAAGTCGATCAACCGAAAGCCAGTGACAGCGAGTGTTGCCCAGAATGCAACAAAGGACTCATTCGTCGAGCCGGCAAACGAGAAGGGTCATTTTGGTGGGGGTGCAGTGGATTCCCGACGTGTAAAGTGAGATTCTTTGATAAAGATGGGAAGCCAGACCGAGACAAAGGCTCACTGTAGGGGTAGTTTCATCATTTTAAAGAGGCCTTGATATGGCAGTCTACAACTTACGTTATTTCGACAAAGACAATGAGTTAATCAAGGCCGAAACCGTGTACATGCGTTCATTGGCCGCCGCCAAAACCAGCGCGACAACACACGCAACCCCGTTTACTTACAAAATAGTGATTGGGGACATTGTTGATACCCCACTCACCTTTCGTTATGCGATAGGTGAGTGGGACGAAGAATTACATTACCAACGGAAAAAAGGGCAAGACATGAACAAAAAAGACCTTGTAAATCACATCGCAGAGCAAGCAGACGTTAACAAAGAGCAAGCAACCGCTGCGCTCAATGCGATCGTAGAAGGCATCACAAGCACGCTTGCTGATGGGGACGACGTGACTTTGGTTGGGTTTGGCACCTTCAAGATCACGCACCGCGCAGCGCGTGAAGGCCGTAATCCTAAAACCGGTGAAGTGATTCAGATTGCTGCATCGAAGAGCCCAACGTTTAAAGCAGGGAAAGAGCTGAAAGCTCAGGTGAATCCTTAAGCTTTTGTTTTGCTCCACAGCCATAGTCAACATGACTGTGGGGCATAACGCCGGAAAACATTAAGTTACCGAGCAAAGCCTAGGCTGACTGATTTTTGGACAGAAATCAGCTAGATTAATTACTCTAACAATGAGGTGAGCATATAAAACTTTTGAATGGATATTCAGTCACTGTGAATAGGGAGGATTCCCCTCCCTTAAATTACAAACACTAAGCAGCAATAGATTTCTTAATTAGATCATAAATCACATCATCAGCATATTGTGTTTTAAAATCAACTTTCACGTCTTTACTTATTTGGTTGAACAGCTCTTTGGCGTGCTCAATCTTACGCTCTTCTTCTTTTCTTAAACTGTCCTTACCCTCAACATTCTTTGTTTCAATGATAAAGTTTAAGTATTCACCTTTGCTGGTTTTCACAACATAAGCAAAGTCGGGTGAGTATGTATAACCACCAGATACTGGAATCTTGATTGAATTCTTCGGTATCTTGGTGAAAACCGTAACGGATAATAAATCACCATTGATCTCGCCCTGAGTGATGTTCATTTTCTCTAAATCAGAGTCATAGAACACATCTTCAAATAAGTAGCTATCCAGTGGATTGAGAGATTCATCAGACTTAACACCGAGATCGCTAGCTGCAACGTCTGTTAATGGCTGACCAGCTTCGTTTGTAAATTTAGTCAGATGTACGCTGTTAGATATGATGTTGTAGCCTAAACCAAACTTACTAAACGAGTTATGGAGCAAGAACTTACTGAATCCAGACTTTATCTTACGAATAGTCTGAATATTCATATACTCAGTAATGTCTATTGTCTCACGAGCTTCACAGAAGACTTGGTGAAGCGTCGATAGCTTGATGAACATTTCTTGCGATAGCTTAGAAAGAAACTCTGAATAGGTCATAGTGCTGAACTTTGAAAAATCGTCAGCATTTCCAACGATGCTTTTCGACATAGCAATATCATTGTGAATGTAGATTTTTTCAATTCGGGTTTGGACACCTGTTTTCTTGAATTTACTCGCCGAAGCGAGTAAATAGCTCGTAAACAGCGATTTAAACTCATTTTCATCAGCAATTTGGTATTCTAATACAGCTTTCTGATTGATTAATTCCCATAGCTCTTTTAGTTCGTCAAACTTACCTACACGCATCTTTGTGTGCTTTTGACCACCATTAGCATTCTTAATTTTGCCTTTCTTAACTCCAGAAGGGAATGCTTGCGGGTATTCCATTTTCAATTTTGAATATGCATCAGAACCAATGAAGTTGTCGTTTTCATCGATAATATCTTTTTCGATAAGAGCTTTCATCAAACCAAAAGTGGTTAAGTTAGGGTAGTGAGAAAAAATCTTGTTTTTGATATCCTGAGTAAGTTTACTTGGTACTGTTTCTTTGAAAGAAGATGTGTTTACTTCTTGAATAAGATCGTTAACAAAGTCTTTCTCTGTAAAATCAACATAGTAGTTAAGCGTGAAAGGACCTCGCTTATCACGACACATAAATTCGTTTACAGGTAAACGTAAACCACGACCAACTTCTTGTAGTTTTGATGTAACGCTTCCGCTTGAACGAAGTTTACAAATCTGGAATACATTAGGGTTATCCCAACCCTCACGCAAAGTCCATTTTGAGAAAATGAATCGTCTTGGGTTATCAAGTGAAAGCAATTTTTCTTTGTCGTGCAATATTTCGTTAATTTCTTGCTCGATTTTGTCGTCTTTGTCACTGTTGTCTTTTGAGAAGTAACCACCATGAACCACAGATACATCTGCGATAGTTTGTTCTAAATAAGCTTTATAAAACGTATCTTTCTCTGTTTTAAGCAGTTCCTTTGCTTCTGAAACAACCCATTCTTCAAACTTTGTTTTTAAGCTACCAGAAATATCATTTCCATCACGATATCCCTCAATGTCATCGATAAAGAACAACGTTAAAGGTTTGATTCGTGGAGAAAGAGTCAAGTAGTGCTTTTCTAACTTGAAGTGTTCTTTGATTGCTTTGCGCATCATATTGTCTTCAAGCGTCTGTGCGTATGAGTAAGGGTTAATAGAGCCACCAACCTTTAACTCAATACCATTACTCAAAGCAACTGTAGTTTTGTTTAACGCATCAATTACAAGATCATGGATTGCTGAATGTGTTTTTGAAAGAGACTCACCCTTTGCAAGCTTAAACACGCTTTTAGCACCATTCTCATTAAGCTCAAATGTAGCTTCTTTTCCATCAGATTTGATGAATTTAAGATTAGCGTTGTCATCGCCAACTACATCTTCAATGTACGCATCAATGCCCTTTACCAAATCGTCATTAAATGCATCAACGGCAGTTAAGCGGTAAACTAAGTTTTTGTATTCGTTATTGAATGTAGCACCATAACGAATGATGTATTGAGCATTAAATTTTTCAATGTTTTCCCAAGTTTTACGAGCCGTAGGGAACTTGTGAGGTTCATCGATAATGATAAATGGTTTTACAGCACTAATCGCAGCAAATGGTGTATCAAACTGATTGTCTAACAAACCAACATCGTAAGTCTCAGTTAATGATTTAGAGTTAATCATGCCTGAGTTAATAATCAGAACGTGAATGTAGTTTTTGTTGAAGTTGCTTGCTTCAACAAAGTCATGGATAGCTTGGGGCATGTAAGTTTTGGTGTTTTTACCAGAACTTTTTTGACTTTCTACGACATACGTCTTGATCTCTCTTTCATAGTCATCTCGGAAATGTTCTTTCAAAGCGTCACTTTTCAAGAAATTTACAGTACCAGCTTTGATCGAAAGGGTAGGGACGACCACGATAAACTTATTAACGCCAAATGATTTGTTCAGGTCGAACATTGTTTTGGTATACGTGTATGTTTTACCTGTACCAGTTTCCATCGAAATATCAATGATATTGCTCTTGGCATTGTAATGCTCAGGTGTATGCTCTATGCGGTTATACTCCTGAACCATTTTAATGTTTGAGTAGTATTGAGCATTAACAAGATCTAATTCAGGGTTAGCTAAGATACGTATGGTAGCATCAGAAGACTGCTTAGGTTCAGCACCTAAAAATACAGTCATTACAGCGTCAACACCTGTTTGTTGGTGAGGCAAGTTTTTTTCGAATGTAAAACCTTTTGACATATCAGTTTCTCACCACCAAATCTAATTCCAGAGATTTTTTATTAGCGTAACCTTTCAAAGCTTCGTTGAGTTCCATCTGTTTAGCACTATCGAAATTGTTTCCATAGAACACGACTTTATTTGGTTCAAAATCTTTGTTGTTGTCGAGTTCGAGTAGCAAAGCTTTGATTGTTTCACTATTAAAGTTAGGTGCGATCAGATACAGACGCTTATCACATAAATGTGCTGTATATCCGTTTAAATCTACATCTTGGATAGGTGTAGTTAATAAGCTACCGTCATACGCACACCATGTAGTTAGTAGGGTTTGGTATTGCTCATCAGAAAGAACTGCATCATCAAAGAATGAGTGATTTTCAAGAGTTAATTCACCCTCACCTTTTACTCTAAAATCTTCAACTGTTTCAAAAATTTTGAAGCCAAGATCACCGTCATAGTCTGGATGATCTTGTTTAATCTTTTCAGAAGCCTTTTGTAGGCGCTCTTTTGTGATCTCAAAGATTGATTCATAACCAGCTTTGTAGGCTTCGGTTTTTGGTTTCGTAGGCTCGGGTAATTGGATACATATAAAATGACGATTTTTATTGTCATTTAAGTTCATGTTGAAAATAGAGTGACCAGTTGAACCAGAACCAGCAAAAAAATCGAGCACTAAATCTTCATTCTTTACATCTATGGCTCTTAGAATGTCACCCAATAGAGCTATATCTTTGGGGTTAGTAAATATGTCTTTTTTTCCAAACAACCCTTTTAGTTGATTCGAAGCTACACGACCATCTTTAAATTTAATACTGGTTAAACTTTGATACTTCGTATCTTTTAGATATGTTTTATTATTTGGAACAACGGAGTGATCTTTACCAAAATGGATTCGATTTTCCTTGATTTTCTGTTTCATTGTTTCTTCAATGAAACGCCAACCGCCTGTAGGCTTTTTACAAGGCTGATTAGTAATTGGATGCAAAATGTCATAGTAGTATCCATTCGCAGGCTTTGAAATATTATCAGGGAAGTAGACACCTCTTTCATCCATCCAGCTATAATGTTTACTATTAGTAATAGGGTTAGCTTCAGGAAATTCTTTATACCATCTCAATGCCTCTTTATGGATAGCATCCCAATCATTTCCGTGTTTCTTTTTAAAGCCGTCAAAGGCTTTGAATATTTCATCTAACCCTTCTTTCTTCTCATTCCATGCACCTGTATTGAATTGTTTACTTTTAACGTAAAACAACAGGTACTCGTGCTGAACAGAAATGTAAGCTTGATCATTTTTACTACTGTTTTTCCAGACGATTTCACCAGCAAAGTTGTATTCGCCAAAGATCTCATCGCATAATAGTTTGAGGTGAGAGTGTTCATTTTCGTCAATAGAAATACAAATAACACCATCATCTTTCAGTAAGTGACGTGCAACGTAAAGGCGAGGATAAATGAACGTAAGCCAAGCACTATGACTGCTTGAACCTTTTTCAGAAAAATCAAGAATACGCTGTGCTTCATCAAAATCGATACCAGCCAACTCACTCAGTTGTTGAGGTGTAAACTTGCGATCATCATTATAAACAAAACCATCAGAACCAGTGTTGTAAGGCGGGTCAATGTAGACCATCTTTACTTTTTCAGAGTAGGCATTAACCATGTGCTTCAACACTTCAAGGTTATCGCCTTTGAGCAGCAAGTTTTGACTGTCTTTATTCGCTTCAAGTTGGTTATGTTCTTTATCTTCATGAAGAAGCGTTTTAGGTGGTAGGTTGGTTAGTAGTCGAGCATAAGATTTACCTAACCAATTAAGGGAATATGACTCTTTTGAAAGCTCAATCTCAGACGACTTCACAACTTCAAGCATTTTTTCTTGAATGAAGTTACCATCGCCATCAAAGCAATTCGGAAAGTGTTTTTTCAGAATAGCGATCTGCTTACTGTTTGTTGTTTCCACATTTTCGAATACTGTTTCTTTTGTAATGTTCATTTTTGTTCCAAACTCAATAAGCTAGATTAATTGTTATCCAATTTATTAATAATTCTGATAGATGCTTCTGTAAGACCAATGCGTTGCAGTTCTGCAATCGCACCATCTAAGCTTTTAAATACACGAGACTCATAGGGTTGTCTTGAGCTGCTTAGAACCAATGGCTCACCTTTCCACTCTTTGCCGTCAAAAATGACCGTGTACTCGCCTTTAAAGCCTACAATTTGCGCTCTATCTAGAATCCCGCTTGTTACTCGCTCTTTAGCCATAGAGCTGAGTATGCAGTTCCCACCATTTATATCCGAAATCATACACATTTCTCGATAGTTGTTTTTGTAACGATATCAAATATCGTTCAAAAACTATAGTTCTGTTGGGCGTATTTAGAAGTGAATTTTTATGCAGAATGTCGAGATTTAATATTTCACAAAAAAATCTTGGTGAAAACAACAATGGGGCATTTATCAGGTAGAGTAATCCCCCTAATAACTGTGGATCTGCTTAACGATATTGTTCAGGTATTTAATGTCCAAGACCTCTACCAGTAAAAGAATAAAGCACCCCGCCAACGGCAGGAAAAGAACTCAAAGAGAATTGTAACGCTTAGTTGCAATCAAAAAAGCCAGCTTTAAGCCAGCTTTAAAAAATATTCAAAAAATAAGATAGCCAACTATAAAGCTACATACAGCTAGTAAAATCGATTCCTATAGTCTTATTTTCATCTACCCAACGATCCATGATGCTAACCCCTTAGCTACGATCACCCTTTCACAGCTAGACTTGCAAAGCTAGAAATAGTCTCAGATCCCTCACCCTTCTCATGATTGTCAGTAAACGAACCTTCAGGGACATCAGCCAAAAAACCCTTTAAAATAAGTCTTTTAGGCTCCCCACTTCTCGACCCCAACAATTCAAGATGCTTCATTAACTCATTCTCTATCGGAACATTATCTCGAAGCTTTATTTGAACGACTTTGGTTTTCATAAACCACCACCAAGAAGTATTTGAGCACCTTTCACATTGTCCAATTGCGGATCTTTTGTTTTTAATGCCTGTATATAACTTGAATTTAACAGGTTAGCTCCGCCACCTGAAAATATTACCGCATCAAATAGCTTCAACTCTCCGAAATCTGAAATTGATTCGTTGACCATCGATTCAAAAGACTTGATGACTTGCTTTGCGAAATCGGAAACATCAACCCCAACCACAACCCCACTCAGCAACCCTTCAATGGTAAGCTCATCAGTCAACTCAGACAGTTGTAATTTAGAGCAAACTAATGTTGAAAACTCACTTAACATTTTTAATGCGCCAACATTAACGCTCTTAAAATTCTCAATCTGATCATCACCATTAATAATTAATATATCTGTTGTGGTTCCTCCAATATCTACCATCAAAAACCGCCCGCCAGTTAACCCAAGCTCTTGCTTAGCAAAAACAAAAGCTGGAACACCTTCAGGCAAGACATAGCAAGATTTAATATCGACCCCTTCAGAGCCGTCTAAGTGCTTAACTTTGGCCTTAACGTTCGAAATTTTTCTTGCGATCAACTCATCGTTTCTAGAGCCATCTACATTAAAAAACTGGCCAACAGGAAGGGTGGTCACAACTTCAACATCCCCAATCACCCCCGCCTTTTTTAAAGCATGGTTTATAAGAACACGATTATGTAAAGCGACTTGATAATCTTGATTATTAGTCGGAATCACTCCAGTCGCTGTTGAGGAAAAAGAGTATTTTTCACCATCAATTTCATAACTGGCATCAGAAAACCCCGCCATACTCATAGAAGGTAAGGCTTTACGAATAACACGACTTGGTATTATCTGAGTTTCGAGCACATCACCACTTTTAAAGCACAACTTCACATAGTTTGAACCATCATCAATCATAATTTTTTGCACAACAAGCCCCTAGCATTAATATTAAGTATTGTTTAACAATGTTAATCGTAGCACAAAACAACACTGTTAAACAATACTTAACAATAATAAAAGCAAAGAAGGCAACAAATAGCAATGACAAACAATGACAAACACCACTTAACAATGATAAATACAATTACACGGCAATCACATCAATGTTAAACACTGTTCCCGAATTGAGGAGGGATAAAAAACCCGATAACATAAGCTATCGGGCGATTTAGTAAACAAATGGATTTCGTGTTATTTGTATTTATGCGGCTTTTAATTGATTTTCGCTTTCATCTACAGCGTTTTCTTTTAAATAAGTAAACGCTTTTGATGCCTGACTTGCTGCCTTAAAAATGAAACGTTTATCACTTTTTAAAACCTCAAGCCAATTCGCAATGTAAGATTCGTGTTGAACATCGCCAACAACCCCAAAATCAGCCATTAAAAACGCCGACCCTAGTTCTGCTACGAGCTCCTCAAACGCATAATCTTTATCACCGAACTTACTTCCCTTTGTGCGATTAAGTCGAGATTTGTGTCCCGTCCAATGCGTCAGTTCGTGCATCACGGTAGCGTAAAGATTTGCGGTTGATTCAAAGCGTTCGCGCTCTGGGATAACAATCTCATCCGTCGATGGTCGAAAGAAAGCTTTTTGACCAACATAGTTGATGGTTGCTCCCGTCGCTTTAAAGAAATCCTCCACATCCTCTCTCAAATCAAGCTCACCTCTCAGAGCCGTTTTAGGCTCTGGTTTGGTGATACCCTCAACCTGATCTAAATTGAAAACAACAAACGTTTTCAACATAGGAATCGTTTCGATTGTCTCTTTACCATTCACTGTCTTCTCTTTTTCCAAAGACTTGTAAAAAGTAATATGCGTCCCCTTTTCACCTTTAATAACATTACCTCCAAGCTCTATTGCTTGCTTGAAGGTTAGCCATTGATTCGAGCCAAATTGATTCATTTGAGCACTCATCCAAAGCAACATCACATTCATTCCTGAATACGCATTACCTGTTGAAAAGTTATAAGGCAGACCGTCAGACTGAGTTACATCCCAAGGACAAGCCCAAGGTTTCACTCCAGCCTCTAGCGCTTCGATAATTTGATTAGTCACCTCTTGATGAAAATCGCGTGGTGTTTTACTTACTGTTTTCTTCGTAGATTTCGTCATGATTTTTCTCACTCTATGAGAAAAACTACCCCCATACGGGAGTAATTTCCCGTATGGTTGGACGTATCAGTAAAAAGCGACAAACGCTTTTCTCTGAACAAGTTATTTAATTAGTGCACACATTGAAACTAGGTCGAATCAAGTAGCTTCTTAGACTAGCCTTCATTAACTACCAAACGATCTCAAACCATTCACGAAACTTCATGACAAAAATATTCATAAGCTGGATACGAACTTTTAAAGCATCCCCCTGAAAATTATTGTATTCAGGATCGTGAAACAACTCCTCTAGCTCTCCCCATCCCCAAATGCTGCCATCATCAGATTTCGTGATAATGGCCTCAACAGGAAAGTTCAGCGCCGTTGAACTGGGCTTTACATTGTGTAATTTGAGTAATTGATTGATAGCACGACTCAATAGCGAGTCATAGGTGTCAGTGACAAAGCGATGGTACTTAGCGTCCCAACGCCCCCCCATCTCTCCCATTTTCAAGGACGTCTCGAAGATAATGTCACAAACTCCAGCGTCTCTATGGCAGCTATAAGGGTTACCTCTGTCATGTAGCACAGTGTTGAAATTAACCTTAAGATTTTTAAGGTAGCGTTTCGCAAGCTGCTGATCTTTTTTCGAGATCTCTTTTGTGCTGGCTTTTTTCAAGCCTACGATAGCTTGATTTTTCACCTCTTGATGAAAATCGTATGGCGCCTTGTTTGTTGCTTGTTTAGTAAATGTTGTCATGATTTTTCTCTCTAATCTGAGAAAAACTACCCCCACACGGGAGTAATTTCCCGTATGGTTGGACGTATCATTAAAAAGCACTAAATGCTTTTGGCTGAACAAGTTGTTTGGTTTACCGTAGTTTAGATGCAAGGAAATGAACCTTAAGAACTGGCTTATGACCTAATTGATAGCTATCACCAAAAATCGAACGCCCCATGAAAGGGCTCACTCTAATGTCGCAACGACAAACGGTCATGAGTCTCTCATTATGAAAGATTGTGTCTCCAGCTTTAATCGTACTGATGTCCACTTGCTCTACATACGTATTGGTTGGTATTGGCATCACTGCTCCTGAATTATGAATAGAATAATTCGCAGGCTAATGCCAAACGAATGACATTAGCGCGGAGTAGCCCGCTAGGTTAAAAAATGGACGGTTGCTCTCTCAGTTGCATTAACACACTTGAGATGGCTTTTTGTTCATCACAACAGGGTAAATGGTCTTCGATACATTTCGCGCAATTTTCACACAAACGCATCGTGAACTTATCACCCCGCTTTTTCGCATGATGAGCATATAAGCCGCATACGTATAACGTAAAAGCCAGTGTCGCATTTTTTGTTTTGATTGGTGTGTTAAACGCTTTTACTTTCTCTTCATCGCTAGAAGCAACGCAAATAGCACTACTTGTGTATCGAGAGAAAAGTAAGTCAATAGCACGAGTGAAATGGATGTAAGTTTGCGATATGGTCGCAAAGTACATCTCTTTCAATACGTGTTCTATATCGGCATTGTTAATTGATTGGTGCATAGAAGACCTCTATTAGGCAAGCCTAAATCGCTGGCTAATGCCATCGAAATGGCTTTAGCAGCGGTGGATCCGCTATTTGGTTGGTGAACCAGATTGACTGGTTATCGTGCTAGAAAGTGAATCTATTAATACAATTGAATAGAACCTGTTTTTTTGTAAGTGTCGATAAAAAGCTGTTTTAGCAACTCTAGATCTCCCTTGCACTTGTCGGATGCTTCCTTCGATACATTAACAAATTTGGGATGACCGCCACCACGGTGAAAACAAACACTAAGATTAATACTCCCATCGTGAGAGTTTAAAGTGCCAATTGAAGAAATATTTTTTACTTTCATTACAGACCTCTATTAGGTAAGCCTAATTCGCTGGCTAATGCCATCGAAATGGCGTTAGCAGCGGGGATCCGCTATTGGGTTGGTTAAATTACATGAATAGTGAAGCTAATTTATCTTGAAATAAAATCGCCAATACCGAAGCAACTAAGAACCATTGAAAACGGTCAAACTTATGCTCAATGCTATCAAATCGCTTGTTAGTATCTGACTTAAAATCATCAATTCGCTTCTCTACTGCATCAAAGCGCTTGTTAGTATCTGACTTTAAGTCATCAATTCGCTTTTCTACTGCATCAAATCGCTTATTAGTATCTGACTTTAATTCTCTGACTGACTCTTTTAGGTTATCAACCGATTCCTGCGTCGCATAGTGCTGCTCAAACTGCTTAGCATGAAGAAATACTTCGACAATTTTTTCAGTAGGAATGTTTATAGAGTCCATCTTCTTATCCATATAAATCTCCTTATTTCAGGAGAAACGCCCATAGGGACGTTTCCCTATGAGGTAAATTGGTTAGTGAACCAGAAAGCTGGTTGTCGCTATCGAAATAGCCCACTACATGCGATATGCAGTAATCATAGTATTACAAATGTTTACTTGCTAGGCAACCAAGACAGGAAATTGATCATTTTGAGGGTTAAGACGTAAGATCGAGGTGAAATAAAACCGACTCACAAATCATTAACATTTGGCTTGATTGTGTAATTAACTTACAGGCGGAATTATTGGGTATAACGAGAGGAAAGCTCTTACTTTTGCCACTTACTGACAAAGCGGTTCCCCAACACTGCAAAAGCAAGAGCTAATAGGGCTATTTAACATATGATACACAATATACACCGAAAATTAGCGCCAACAGAAAATTAGATTGATGCGCTACGCCATGCGCTCATTTGTTAATCATTAAAAATAAGCACTGTTTAAAATATGTGATGGGCTGGCTAGACGACTCAAAAATGGGGTTATAATGTTTTCCTATCATTGAATCAAAGATAAGGCATCATATGGGTAATCCAGAAAAACGAAAAAAAAGAGCTAAGTTAAAAGCAAAAGCGACAAAAGTTCAAAAAAACAAAAATACCTTCCACTCCCAGTCTGGACACGCACACTTTCACGAAGAGCCGATGGAAATTGATGATGACCTAATTTCATTTTTCAAGACGCTTCCATTGGCTGATCAAGACTATAAAGCTATTCCAGCTTTGAAGCGCTTTGTTGAACAACAAGGAGACACACCAGCTGATGGGATTTCAGACCACGTTAGGGAATTGTTTGCTTTATTTGTCCACTGGTGCGAAAACTCACCGCTGTATCCATTCAGTGTGATGACATTGGCTATGGATCTAGAGCGTGACCCCGACTTTCATGCAGCTCTCACTAGTCAATAATTAACGCCAACAAACAATCTCTATGCGGTAAGATAATGGAATGAAAAAAACAACGCCAACCCCACATGATGCGCTCTTTAAGCAGTTCCTGACTCACCCAGAAACCGCTAAGGATTTGCTGGATATTCACCTGCCTACAGAGCTGCGTGATATCTGTGATTTGACCACATTAAAACTTGAGTCAGGCAGCTTCATAGAAGAAAGCCTACGCCCTTATTACTCAGATGTACTCTACTCTCTCAATACTTCTCAGGGAGAAGGGTACATCTACGCGTTAATCGAACATCAAAGTCGCCCTGAAAAACACATGGCATTTAGGCTAATGCGCTACGCTATTGCTACCATGCAGCAACATCTTGAAGCAGGCCATGAGCACTTGCCACTGGTCATTCCAATACAGTTTTACCATGGCAAAGTCTCGCCTTATCCCTATGATATGAATTGGTTTAAAGGCTTTGCTAACCCAGACCAAGCTAAGGGAGTTTACACTCAAGACTTTCCATTGATTGATGTTACCGTCATTTCGGACGATGAAATAATGCAGCATCGCCGTATCGCTTTGCTTGAGCTGGTACAGAAACACGCGAGACATCGCGATATCATGGATTTTTTAGAGCCACTGGTTACATTACTCTTAAGCGATTACACTACAGATAAGCAAGTACAGTCATTGATGAGCTACCTACTTCAAGTAGGAGAAACGAACAATCTAGAGGGGTTAATCGCCTCACTGACCTCATCAGTACCGAAACACGAGGAGACATTTATGACGGTAGCAGAACAGTTACGCCAACAAGGTGAGCAGCGTGGACGTCAAGAAGGGCGTCAAGAAGGACGTCAAGAAGGCATTCAATTAGGTGAAGCCAAAGGACGTCAAGAAGCCCTAAAAGAGATGGCTATTAAAATGATGCTAAATGGCATGGATCCACAATCCATTGCCGACGTTACAGGCTTGACTAAAGACGAAATAGCCCAGCTTTCTCATTAGTCCGCAAAGTTAAGATATCAGTCTTGTCAGTTTGATGGGAAGGCTGATGTTCACTTCCCCCCTCCACTCTTTGTTACTTCTGTTACAACCATTAATCAGCTTAACCAAACACAGCAAGAGCCAATTGGTCGTATTTAACATATGATACATAACACGCTGTGAAAAGTAGGATGCGGGAGAATAATAAGACATCTCGGAGAAAGAAAAGATTTGGGTGCGCCTTGGCATGAATCACAACACTGAATCAGGAAGAGGCTTACGCCCCTTCCTGTCCAGCTACCTTACCATTTCGTAGACAACAAAGCGTGCTAGAAAGTCTGTGTTTCCATCTTTATACCGAACTTCGCAGAGCGAGTCTCGAACAATCAAGAGTCCACACAGAACGGTGATACAAACCACCACCAAGCCCATCAGGGCTATTTTACTCTTTGGCATTTTTTGTTGCCTCCTAGTGATAAAGAGGCTAATATTTGTAGTGTTCAAGTACATATAGGCCTCGTAAGTTTTAATTAACTTTCGGGGCTTTTGTCTATCTGCCACAAACAAAAATGTTTTAATGATTGCTCATGACAAACAGCCAAGAGCACCCGTAAGTAGTATACCACGACTCTGTAATGCTTTGTTAATCCTGTAATAGCCACTCATCCGCTTCATTAAATGCCTCTTCGACAATACGATTGGCTATTTTCTTCTCTTCCTTTTTCGCAAAAATCTCCAACTGGTTATTTGTTCCATAACGGACTCGAACCTTTACGTCTGGATATATAGCGGACAATCTTTTGAAGAGTTCGTCGTTAATTAACGTAAGTCCATTCTTTGGAACTCCTACCTTTAATATTTTCATTTCTACGCGCATTTAATAAAACCCCTAGAATTAACACTGTTTAAATATACAGTATCTTTTTTTGATGTTTAATTCAACCGCTTGGCGCAATCCCGTAGCTGGCGAAGCCAGTCGGAGGGTGAGCAAGCGGAATATCCTCAATACATAAACCTTGGCACGGCCACCGAAAAACTAATTTGAACGTGTAAAAAAGGGGATCGATCGTAAGCGTCTACGAACCGA
>NZ_JBFRRH010000041.1:0-292 GCF_041472995.1 Vibrio sp. 10N.261.46.A3
TTACAATCTAGGGTACTGGGTGTTAATAATTCTTCATCTTATCTAGAAGTTTCGTCTGATATTTTTGCAGGATATCATCTCCCCTTAGATTACATTGGTGTTGGTGTTGAAATGGGATATACGTGGTTTGAAAAATTAAGAGATGATAGCTATCAAAAAAGAACTCTAAAAAAAGTTAGTGTCGATTTTGTCATATCATGGTGATCTTTCAAATTGCGGAGGACTTTTACTAAACACATCTGCATTGTTAATGTTATGATCTCCTTACTTTTAAAGGTAAGGAATTTCAATA
>NZ_JBFRRH010000042.1:0-917 GCF_041472995.1 Vibrio sp. 10N.261.46.A3
GTTGCGCTGCCAACATTTTCTTAGGATGGGCAAGGAAACTGGGGGTCGATATCGGCGTGTTCTGTGCGCTTCACACCTACGGCAGAAAGCTGAATTGGAATGTGCATATCCATTTATCTGTCACGCGTGGAGGCTTATGTAAGAGGACAGGCCTGTGGAAGCCCATTTTCTTTAAAGCCAAGACCACGGAGAAGTGTTGGCGCAGTGCCATCACTCAACTTCTCAGCTCCCATTACTCAGAGTTAGATTTGAGTGGAAAGGACTGCCCTTTTATTCGTCATGAGCAAGATTGGTCTCGATTTTTAACCAGCCAATATTGCCGCCGCTGGAAGCTGCATTTTGCAAAGAAGACGGCTAACGTCACGCCAACCATGAGCTACTTAGGTCGATACCTAAAGCGCCCGCCGATATCTGCATCACGCTTACGACATGATTTTCAGGGGGGCTTAGTGACGTTTGACTACCTTAACCATAGAAATGGTCAGACGGAATCCCTCATTTTGAGTCCAGAAGCTCTGATAGAGCGCATGCTTGAGCATATCCCTGATAAGCACTTCAAAATGATTCGATACTTTGGGTTTCTATCAAACCGACGTCGTGGTGAGATGCTCCCTAGGGTCTACGATGCCTTAGGCGTCGCCCCTGAAGAGTCACCTGAAATGCCAGGTTACGCCGCTATGCTAAAAGGGTATGTGAAGGTAGACCCATTTGAATGCATTCTTTGCGGTCATCGAATGAATTTTCTGCGTTTTAGGGCGGGAGAAACATTGTCAGAGCTCGTTAACCGTACTCTGATTCAATCCCAAATCAGGTCAATTTAGGGCTTTCGTAGGATAAGTGTATCTGAAATAGAGAAAACGGCGTGAAAGCGTTCAATTAACACTCAACTTTAAGTTGTAGTGTAGAAATGAGGTTAG
>NZ_JBFRRH010000043.1:0-1783 GCF_041472995.1 Vibrio sp. 10N.261.46.A3
ATTCCTATTATGTAAAATCCGCCACTTTCCTATCAGAAACACCACCTAGAAGCCCCTCACGCAGCCTGTAAGCCATTTTAAGAACCAAAACCACCCATAGGCACACAAATCCGCTTTGAAAGTTAATTTCACAATTAGAGGACTTCACAGTGCGAATTAACATTTTTTGAACTCACCCCAAAATCACACCGTAACGCTCATAACTGAAACTCTTACATTTAAATTCGCTTAACTAGAAAATACGAGTGAAACGAGTTTTATCTAGTTAAGCGAATCGTCAACGAGCTAGGCGAGGCGACAGCTAATCATAAAGGGTCAAGGATAAAGTAATCTCCATCATCCCCATAAGCTCCCCAACTCTTCATAACCCGAACGCAAACATAATCCTTTCCATTTCTAATGCAGGGACTAAGATCAGCCTGATAGTTTTCAAGCTGCTCCCTGATCGCTCTAGCCTCATGAATATCTTGGGTGACTTCATTCAAATAAACATACATGCCCACACTGATAGCTACAGATAAAAACAAACAAAACACCAATGTAAGTAAGATTTGAGACCATCGAACCTTATGACTCAACTTATCATTCAAATCGCACAAATTACGCTCAAACTCCATTTGAGCCTTTGTGTGACTATCTTTAAGATCCCTAATGAGTTGCTTCTGTACTTGGTCAAACTCCAATATAGAAGCATCTTGTCTCTCTATCTGCCGAGTCACTAAACGTTGTTGTTCTTCCGCTACTGCCATTAAAGAAAATAATTGTTCATCTGGTTTCATCGGCTAAATCCTCGGCTTTGGAGTTTATTTGCATGAGTAAGATCCCCTACCTTTTGAGACTCTCGCTTTTGTTCTTTTTTCAACGTCAAAGAAGTCTCTTTGAGTACTTTTTCTTGCTCTTTTTTCTCACGCATAGCTATCTTCTGTCGCTCTAGCTCTTGTTTCAAATGCCTTTCATTAGCTTTATGGTCTTCAAATTTCTGACGAACAGAATCAATGCCTCTTTCTATAAATTGAGTCATATTTTCATTTAGCTCTAAGATACTACGATTGCGATCACCACGTTCTGTCTGCATTCCCTTACGTTCCATTGCGGTTGCAACTTTACCCAAGTGAATCTGGGGCGCTCTTGTTATCCCTTGGTCTTTAAGGCTTCTATGATCAACGCGAACCAACAACCCCTCACGCTGCAACGCTAAATTTACGGATTCAGACCAATCATAACGCCACCGTTCCAGGTGCTTCCTACTATTCCAATCACGCTGTTTCTGACCGAATCCACCTATATCAATCGTTCGAGTCGTCAGCATAATATGAGCGTGAGGGTTTTCGCGGTCAGTTTCATGAATGGCAACTGTCGCGCACATGCCTTTTTCAACAAAGTTTCGATTGGTGTAATCCGTAACTAACTCTTTTTGCTGCTTACGATTTAACTCTCTAGGCAAAGCAACAACCACTTCCCTAAAAACTTGGGCGTCTTTTCGTTTTTCAATTTCCTCAACACTATTCCAAAGTTTTGAAGAATCGTTTGCCCACGTTGGCGCATTTTCTGGTGTCATGGTAAACGAATCGATAACACCCGATTTTCGAGAATAATCGTGAACAACTCCCATTCTTTCATCTTTGATTTTTATGCTTTCACGATAGGCACATGAAGCAACAGAGGATGCGCCATTTGAACGACTGCCGATCTTTACACTGCAATGATAAATAGCCATATTTTCAAACCTTAACGATCATTCTATTTTCTTTTAATAATCACAAAGTGATTCGCACACGTTGGT
>NZ_JBFRRH010000044.1:0-1752 GCF_041472995.1 Vibrio sp. 10N.261.46.A3
AACGGGTTGGAGTCACCACCGATTTCCGCGTGTCAATAGATGACGGTATAGGATACGTACACTAAGGCACTTTTATCCCAACGAGCCTCTACTGTATTCTACCTAATCATCTAACCAAGTTATAAAGGCTGAGGAAAGGCAAAGATCAAACCTTCAAACTAACTGCTTACTAAATTTTGTTAACTTGAACCTGAAGCATTATTGTTGTTGTATCTGCTACGGAGTCGAACTCATAACGGTAATGTAAATTCTTCCACTTGCGTTTGACTGAGTTCAAAGCAGAAGCAAACTCCTCTGAAGTTGCTATGAAACGTTCTACCCCATCGTTGGGAACAGAGACGCTACAACCTAGATTACTTAAATCACTTTTTTCCTTTCCATTTTGACCCGCTCGGCTAGATGCTACATCACAAACTTCAATGCGTACTTTGGTAGCTCCATTATTATCAACTAGAACTATATCATTCCCTTCAGGATCGTCACTGGTTGCCGGGTGGCATTGATCAACCTGTAAATCGGGATAACGTCTTGCACACCAATTTAAAGCATCTATCGTTCGTTCGACAGTTGCGAGAATATTGATCAACTCAACAAATTTTTCAGACTCTTTTTTAATTAGCGGGCTAGATACGCTGGAGAGATCAACAGATAATCTTTTAGTTTGTATTCCCCAATGCAAAGTGGCATTTGTAAAAGTATTAGAGTTATTTATTGCTGATAGTAGGTCAGTGTGAGCTTCCAATAGCTGTTCTACTGCGCCATAAATTGTCTGATTTCGAATTGTATCTATGATATGAGCCATATGTCCCCCCCAAAGAACTTAATGATCAACTAGGTCAACAGCAAACAATAGCAAACAATAGCAAAATGTCACACTGAACAGGATTTGTTAACCATGATAAGCCGTTCGTTATTTGTCTAAAATATTAACCTAGCAAGGTTTAGGCAGGCATTATAGTGATATTTAATCTAAGGCGCTTTTGTCCCAAAGCGCCTTACCTCTCCGACATATAAATGCACCTCTATCGCATAACCACCAATATCACCACATTAGCTTTATTTGGGTGAATTTCGAACGATTTAATGCGCTGATTTGTTCGATAAAGCTAATAATGGGGCAAAAATCATTTACTGTAATGATACCTCAATGAAACAATCGTGAGTCTTTCATTGGTGAACGAGTAGACCAATCTATGTTCGTCCGTTATTCGACGAGACCAGTATCCCGACAAATTCTCTTTCAATGCTTCTGGCTTTCCAATCCCAGAGGTTGGGGTTCTTGTTGATTCTTCAATTAAACGATTGATACGTTTAATGACTTTTTTATCCTGCTTTTGCCAATAAAGGTAGTCATCCCAAGCGTGAGAAGAAAACTGTAAGTTCACTCATCTTCTCCCAACAAATGAGAAAGGGTTGTACTGTGTTTTTCCCCCCTTTCAATCTGAGAGATAGATTCGAGCAAGTGATTAGCATTAATCGGGTTCGACATTAAATACATCGTCTCTTTCCAGCTATTAAACTCCGATTCACTAATCAATACCACATTATCGCCATCTCTCCGGTGGATGGTGACCGAATCACAATCATCGATGACTTTGTCACAAACACTTTTCAAATTAGAACGAACCTCGGTATATGTCATTACCTGCATATTTTAAATCCTTTGACTTCTGTATTTTCTTTCACCTTAGCATTGGTACCTAAACAAGTACAAGTAACACACTCACAAAACGACCGTTTAATGAGACAAAG
>NZ_JBFRRH010000045.1:0-644 GCF_041472995.1 Vibrio sp. 10N.261.46.A3
TTTGAAGCCATTGAAGACCCACGCATTGACCGATGCAAGCGACATGAACTTCTCGATATTATCCTTTTAGCCGTCAGTGCTGTCCTGTCAGGAGCCGAAGGATGGGAGCAGATTGAAGATTTTGGCATTCATCGTCTAGATTGGCTTCGACGTTATCGTCCCTTCGAATATGGTATTCCACGTCATGATACCATCGCTCGCGTTATATCCCGCCTTAAGCCAGAAGAAATAGAGACAGCGTTTCAACGCTGGATGAGCTGTCTTATTGAGTCTACAGGAAGTGATGTCATTGCCATTGATGGCAAAACGGCTCGACGCTCTTTTGACACGCGGGAAAGGCAAAATCCACTCCATGCGGTCAGCGCTTGGAGTAGTCAACATCAGCTAGTTCTCGGGCAAGTCGCGGTTGATGAGAAGAGCAATGAGATATCCGCTATCCCAAGGTTGCTCACATTACTTGATATTGAGAACTGTATCATCACGCTAGACGCAATGGGATGTCAAAAAGAGATCGCTAAGCAGATTGTTAAAGGTAAAGCGGATTACGTATTAGCCTTAAAAGGCAATCACTCTGGAATGAAAGCAGAACTTGAAGCTTGGTGGCACAAATCAATGCGAGAAGGCACAACTTCTGAAACGTATGA
>NZ_JBFRRH010000045.1:1377-1742 GCF_041472995.1 Vibrio sp. 10N.261.46.A3
CGAGTACAGTGAAGTAAGTGCAGGGCATGGACGTATTGAAACTCGTCATTGCGAGCAGTTAATCATTGATAGAGCCTGGTTAGACAAAGATTATCGCTGGGACGGCTTACAGAGTGTAATCAAAGTGACCGCTACCGTTGAAGAAAAATTAAGTGGTAAAAAATCGGAAGAAACTCGATGGTATATCAGTTCATTAGCCCTCAACGCGCAACAAGCACTCGATGCAGTAAGAAGCCACTGGCAGGTAGAAAGTATGCATTGGATGTTAGATGTAACGTTTAGAGAAGATGAGTCACGTATCCGCAGAGGCACTGGAGCTTTAGCTTTCAATGTCCTGAGGAAAATCGCACTAAGTCTTTTTAAAC